>JARFQZ010000142.1 GCA_029287515.1 Lysobacterales bacterium | reverse complement strand
GGCAGGATCAGCGCCGGCGCAAATGGCAGGCGTCGGATCGGAAGTCTGCTGGTCAGCTCCTTGTGCTCCTGCGGATGGATACCGTGTTCGAAACTATTGCGTCTCAACAGATTCAGGATGCCCATGATTCACCCCTGTCCTGTCCAGCGCCAGTCAGGCCTGACAAACGGTCTTTGTTGCCCGTCACTGCTGTCACTGAAATTTTTCCGCCCTCTTGATCAGCCGTTCCAGGCCACTTTCCTTGGCATTGAACGGTGTGCCGGGATGGATGCACTCGGCGGTGCATTTCTCGGCGGCACGCACGATGTCCTTGTAGGGACCACCCCGGGGGTCGACGACAATGGCCTTTTTCTCGTCGTTGTAGGCGAATATTTTCTCATTGATCTGGGTGCACTCGTCACAGGTCTGACATTCCGGTGTGTCGATCCACACGGGTTCGTAGTCCGTCGAAGCAGCAGCGCCTGTCGCCGCTGCTATTGTACCATCGGCCGCTATGGCGCCGGCGCCATCGAGCAGGCTGTTGGTGTCACCCGACGAAACCAGACCGAGCAGGCTGGCACTGAGTTTGTGCGCCATTTCGGCACGCGCCTGGTTGACGATGGCATCCTCGTCTACGATGTTGTCGATACCGGTCAGCGATTTGAGTTGTCGCCAGTAGTTCAGCCGGTCTTCACTGGCGCGCACCAGGTGTTCGGAAACCATGACGCGCATCAGCCGGTTCTTGCCGTCGATGCCCCAGATGTAGGGGTACAGACCTTCCCGCTCCTCCACGTCCTGCTGGAGGAATTCGTGCAGGGGTACCATATTCTCATTCCAGGTCTCCGGTGGCGCCTTGCGGAAATGCTTGCGGAAGCGGCCTTCGGTAACCGCGAAATCGGCGAAAGTCATGGGCAGATCCATGGTCTGCGCGTTACCCTGATCATCCTCATACCTCAGCTGGTAGCTGGGCCAGTCCTCGTCAATGGCAGGGTTGCCGTCGAGGTCGCAGCATTCCTTGAAGGTGGCGCCTGCGTCCGGGTCAAAGCGGAACAAGGGGTAGGCGCGTGACTCCACGGCCAGCTTGTTCTGGGTCTCCGAGGCATCATCGCCGATGCCGTGCTCCGGCTGGCAGGAGGCGTAGATGTTGAACAGGGTGGGACGGCGGCTGTTCAGGCCCTCGATGTAGCCTTCCAGCAGGTGGGTCATATTGGCGATTGAACCCTGCATGACATAGGCGTTGCGGTGCGCCATGCCGATCATTCCCATCTCCTTGCGGATTTCAGATTTGCCCTTCCAGACCTTGCCGTAGGCCGCCATATCCGAAACCTGACCGGTGAATCCCGAGGTGCAGGCCTGGCCGCCGGTGTTGGAGTAGACCTGTGTATCGAGCACCATGATTTTAATCGGCATCTCGGTCATCAGTACCCGCGACAGGTTCTGGAAACCGATGTCGTACATGGCGCCGTCGCCACCAATCGAAACCACCGGCGGGCACAGCAACCACTCTTCCTCGCTGAATTTTTCCCAGGTGAAGTAGGTGAAGAATTCATCGTGTTCCTGTGCCCGGTATTCACCCGCCAGTTCCAGCTCCGCCTGGCGGATGGCCTTGAAACCTTCCGCCATCTTGGTCATGTGGCCCTGAAACACGCCAAGTGCGATGGAGGGCGAGTCCTGGAACAGGTGATTGGTCCAGGGGAACGGGTAAGGGTTGTAAGGGTAGGTGGACCCCCACACCGAGGAGCAGCCGGTGGCGTTGATGATGCCCATATCGGCCCGTCCCTGGCGGGTCTGTCCTTCGCTATACAGCCATTTGAGGTGGCGCAGTTTTTTCAACAGTCCGGTGCTGGTCTTCAGCCACTCGGTGTCCACCGGCTGGGCGGCGTGGGCGCTGTCCAGCGATTCGGACAGTGCTGCCAGGGTCAGGTCGCTGTCTTTATGCGATTCCAGCACCTCGGTGATGACGGCGGTATCGGTGAAATCCATGCTTTCCGCGAGCTTCAGGCGGATGTGCCGTTCCAGCCGTTCGCTGAGGTCATCGATTTTGGCCAGATGTTTTTTCACCCGCGGCTGCATCAGCGCGGTTACTGTCGCAGTGAACAGGTGGATAACGCTCTTTTCACCACAGCCCAGGCAGGAGCCGTCGCCGGACACCAGTGAACCGTAGTTGCGCTTGTCCAGCAGCAGGGTTTCCAGTGCCCCGATGCGCTCGTCCAGGTCATCGATGCGAATAAACTCCGGCCGGGTGGTGGGAAGATTCAGCCAGAAGTCCCAGTCCTGACGCAGCCGGGTGATGCTCTCGGGCGTCTGCGGTGTGGCCACCAGTGCGTCGTCGTTGCACGCCTGGATACATTCCATACACCCTTTGCAGGTGTAGGGGTTGATGGTGATGGAGAACAGGCCGCCGCTGTTTTTCGCCTTTTTCTCATGATTGAGGTAGTAGGGTTTGGTGATCGAAAACTGGAAGTCCCCCATGGCCTGCCTGAACCAGTCCAGTTCCTGTTCCAGGCGCTCCTTGTTTTCATCCTCCAGTTCAGACTCGGACAGCGTTGCCAGTACCGACTGTTCCAGCAGTTTGTCGACTTCGGCGGTTTCGCCCACCGGTTCGATCAGGGCGCGCAGGCGTTTTTCCACGTCGCGTGCGGCACGGCGCAGATAGACGGTCGGTTGTCCGCGGGTCTCGATGCGTGAAATGGTGGTTTCAAACACATCACTGATGCTGTTGACCAGACCGGGGATGGCGCTGTCGGGACAAACGCTGAAGCAGTTGCCACAGGCGGTACAGTTCTCTGCGACATATTCCGGATATTCAAAACGGATCTGTGTCATGTCGCGGAAAACACCCGAAGAGGCTGGAATGATGCCCAGCCCGATATAGGGGTCGGCCAGGTTCTCTTCGCCCTGGCCACTGATGTAAAAGCTGCCGGTCTGTTCCCAGAAACGGTGCACGTCGGAAATGCCGCCGTCCGCTTCCGGTAACTGCTTGAGCATGACAGGCAGTCCGGCTTCTTTGCGCTGCGGTTCGAGGCTCGCGGCGCCCAGCTGTTTGTCGGTGATTTCATGAATTTCATCGAAGCCGCGTCGCACCACGCGCAGGTTGTCCTGCACGATGCGTTCACCCTTGCTGCCGAACTTGTAGCGCAACTGTTTGTCGATGGCCTCGAACAGGCCTGTTTCGTCCAGATTGGCCTTCTCCATCAACGGCGAGGCGGCAAAGAAAGCGCCCTGGAAAGCGTTGCCCTGCATACGGTACTGCAGGTCAGGATTGGAGGCTTCCTCACGGGCGATTCTGAAACCGTCGAGGAAATACACTCTGAACTCATTGTCGATAATGGCCTGCCGCGCGTGACGCGGAAAGCTTGCCCACAGTTCATCCGCCGTTTCGAGGCTGCTCTGGATGATGAAAACGCCGCCTTTCTTGAGTCCATAAAGGGGGTTGGAGTGGCTGAATACATTGGGGTCTGGCGACATCACCACATCCACAAAATGGTATTCACAATTCAGGCGAATCGGTTCCGGTGCCGCGGACAGATAATAGGTGGTCGGCTGGCCTTTCTTTTCCGAGCCGTATTTGGGGTTGGCCCTGATATCGAAACCCAGCAGGTCGAACAGGGTCATGGCCAGGTTCTTGCCGGTGGTGATGGCACCCCAGCCGCCCACCGAGTGCATGCGTACGGTGATGGAACCCTCGGGCGTAAGGTTGGGGTTTTCGCTGCCGCGGATGGCCAGGTTTCTGATCTGCGGGTAGGCATCGATCAGCTTCTGCTGGTAGATTTCCTGCTTGGGCGTGCCTGCCTGTTCGTGAACGAAATCGACAGACAGGTAAAAAAACGGTTTCTGCTGGCCGTCGGGCAACATGTTTTCAACGGCGGCGAGCAGGGCTTCGGGTTGCAGGTCGCGGCTGCCGAGGCCGTAACAGCCCGAGTACAAGCGCGGCATGTCCTCCAGGCGGTAACTGGCATAGTCCGGATAGGGCAGACCCGCCTGGCCCATCATCTGGTTTTCAAGGCACTTGGACAGGCTGGCGCGCACTTCGCGTATCAGCGGCAGGTCTTCGGCGAGCGGCTGGTCGACCCGCTCCAGCACTGCCACACCTTTTCTGTTTTTCAGCATCTTGCCCAGCAGGTCGCCGGGAAAGGGCCGGTACATGGTGACATTGACCACACCCACCTTGATATCGCGCGACTGACGCAGGTAATCGGCTACCGCCTCTGCCTGCACGATCATGCTGCCC
>JARFQZ010000112.1 GCA_029287515.1 Lysobacterales bacterium | reverse complement strand
TGGGTCGTTGTCGGCCAAAGTGGTGCCGGATTAAACATATTCTGCTGATTGGCGGTTACCGGAACTGATATGGCACTGGTCAGAAAGGAAAACAATCACCGAGAACGGCCAGAAGCAGAAGTCGATGCAGACCGTTTCCTCTCGTTTTTGCTTGCAACATCTCAGTTGCCGACACTAGGATGGACGCACATAAAAATTAAGTCATAAAAAAGCTTCACATAGATTTTTAAGCAAAAATGCCATGCAGAGCTTACAGAAATCTCAGCAAACTAAGGAGACTGATTTCGTAATGGAGTATTCCAATATCTTGCGCCCACAATCGGCGTTTTGTCTGTCCGTATTTCTCTCCTGTGCAACCTTTGGCGACACGCACGCTCAAGACAAACCTATCGGTCAGCACTATGCGGAACCATTGATATTGATTGCTCCTGATTCACAAGACTTTCCAGTTACCCTGAACCAACCCGAGGCTGTAGACTTAAATGCCGACGGTAGAAGTGACGCCGTTTACTCAAACAGCAATCTCGAAGATCCCGAAGGTTTGACCCGATTTTACCTGCTCATGGCTAATGAATCGGGGGCCATGGAATTGGCCACTCAATCGGTTGTGGAGGGTGAAATACCTTTCACGGACAGGGGGTTCCGGCAGATAATCCCGGCCGATTTCAATGGTGATGGAGCACTTGATTTGTTCCTTGAATCACACGGCGGCGAACCGCCTTGCGATGGAGGCGGAGTAGAATGCTGGACGGGCGGCTCCAATAGCCTGCTTCTCTCCAACGGCAGCGGTAAGCTGATCAACGTCACTGACGCAAACCTGCCGGCGCACTCGAGTTTCACACATGGTTCATCTGTGGCCGACTTCGACCAGGATGGGGACATAGATATCTGGGTCCACAACCTGGGTGGGAGTCCTCTCTACAATCCAGATTACTCGTATCTTCTGAGTAATAACGGCCAAGGTGTTTTTTCGCTAGTCGCTGATGCCAGTGATCCATGGGAGGTCCCCATTGTAGGAAGAAATGGAATACTGCCCGAAGGCTTCCTGGATACGTTTTGGTCATTTGTCGTGGATGCCACCGGCGACGGCAACATGGATCTAGGTTTGGGGTGGTCGCAGGAACTCGAAAGAAACATTGTGCTGATGAATGATGGTATGGGGTCCTTCGCATTACCGAAGGAGGAATCTTTTCCATTGCCCAGGGGTTTCGGTCCCTCCTTCATTCAACACTCAGTTGTTCATGATCTGAACGGCGATGCATTGGACGATGTATTGCTGCACCAAAGCAAAGCAGATTGGACAGGGCTACCCACGATCCAGGTGCTGATAAGCAACGGTGACGGCACGTTTCGTGACGAGACAGAAATGCGCTACCCCATGGAAATCGATGAAAGTGCTTCCGATTTCCAACTGCATGACTTCGATAACGATGGCCACATGGATATTGTCCAGACAGTCTATTTTGAAAATTTTGAATGGTACCTGGATGTGCGAATTAATGACGGAGATGGTTTCTTCAGACCCCTCGACAGCGACTGGATCACTGGGATGGACTGGAACTTTCTCGTCCTCGATGTAGACGGAGATGGCGGTACGGACTTCCTCACCTGCGATGATCGCCTTGGCGTGGCTCTTCATAAAATGCGTACACCGTTAGGTCCGAATTGGGATGGCGATGAAGAAGACGACCGTCTTATTGGTGGTTCGCACGACAATGTTTATCGCGGGTTTGCAGGCGATGATGTTTTGGACGGTGGCCTGGGCGACGACTATCTCGATGGCGGCCCAGGTGACGATGAACTGGTCGGTGGCAAGGGTGATGATCGGATGATTCCAGGTGCCGGCATGGACAGCGTCAACGGGGGCCAGGACCGTGACACGGTTGAATACGATTTCTCGATCGATGAAGCCGACATCAGCTACGGTCAGACCAGCTGGATCTCCAGCAACCAGAACAACAGCAATGACCAGGCACAGGCAACCGAGTACGCCCTGTTCAGCGATGCCGCCACCCCGTTACCCACGTACGAACCCTCCACCATCCAGAGCCTCAATGGCTTGGCCGGACTATGGTACGACTCTGATCTAGATGGCGAAGGCTTCAATGTCATCACCACCTCAACCGGTGTCGTGATCTTTTATTACGGTTTCGATACCGAGGGTCAGCGCCTGTGGCTGATCAGTGAAAGCCTGCCCAATGACCTCGACTTTCAGGAAGTCTTTGACTTGCAGATGTACGAGGCCAGTGGCGGCACTTTCAGTGAGCCTGCGCCGTCATCCGAAGCATTGAGTGCATGGGGCCGTCTCAAAGGCATCTTCGATGTCTGCGGCGACGGACGGTTTGCACTGCATGGCCAGGATGGTGTCAAGGTCAGCTACCAGACCCGGTTGGCGGGCATCACCAATGCCGACTGTGTAACCCAGGGCCTGACCGCGCCTTCCGGTCTGGCGGGCCTATGGTATGACCCACTGCTGGACGGTGAGGGTTACAACTTCATCACCACGGAAACGGCGACCATTATCCTATTCTATGGCTATGCAGCGGATGGTCAGAGGCTGTGGCTGATCAGTGAGGCATTGTCCGGTGCGCCACAGATCGGTGAAACGTTAAACATCAGGATGTATGTCTCAACTGACGGCACCTTTGATGAACCGCTGGCGTCGTCAGAAGTGCTCGAGGAGTGGGGAACGCTTGAACTGACTGTCAACACTTGCACGACCGCGATGGCCAATCTGAACGGCGACGATGGGGCCAAGACCTCTAATCTCGACAAACTGGCAGGTATTGACCAATCAACCTGTCCCTGACCGAAAATTCCGCAACGGGTCATTAGGCGCCAAAGCCCATCAAGAGCAACCCTGTTCCGCTTTTAGCCAGACTGCGAAAAGTGGATCAGAAGTCCATAGTACCAGGTTGCAACTCCTCATCAGGCGCACAGTATCAGCAATCATGTATTCGCCAGCTAATCTAAAGCAACGACTAGGAAAACGGGTAGACGGCTGCACAAACGCAGATTCTCTGCTATAAAAAGACATAAGGGGACCATCAAACGGATCAGTTGCAGGTTTGGCAGGAGTCCCGGTGATCGTCGTCATTCAGAGTAGTCCCGACCGTCAGCCCAACGCTGGCCAGATTAAAACCAATAATGGCCAGCCCGTGCTGTTTGTTGTGGACCCAACACAGGCACCCGATGATGCGGGGGTCTGCCATACCCGGCCAGACGCACCCTCCAATTTCTATATTCCCTGGCGCAAGCTGGTTGCCAGCTACAATGCCCATCCACGGGACAATCCCCTGGGGCTGCTCCCGGCGTGCAAGTTGTACCGGGATGAAATCTATACGCAGCTGGTCTTACAGCTGGGTGCGAAGCAGGTCTTCATCCTGTCTCCCGGTTGGGGCCTCATCCGGTCCTCCTTTCTGACGCCTGACTACGACATCACTTTCGATGCCAAGGCCGAGCCGTACAGGCGCCGCAAGCCCACCGACAACTTTGATGACTTCTGCATGCTGCCCAAGCGTAGTGACGAGGATCTGTACTTCATTGGCAGTGGGGACTATCTCAGCCAATTCTGTAAGCTGACAGAAACCTACCGCGGTGCGCGTATCGTGTTCCACCCTGAGGCAAGCCCACCAGAAGCGCCTGGCTGTGAACTCCGGCCCTTTGATTGCGATGAGCAAACCGGCTGGCACCGCGCCTGCGCCAAGGCATTGCTGTCTGACGCATTCGAGACCCGGACTGAGGAAGCCCAGGTGTCCGCGCCCCGAGTTCACAATGTCGAGGCCTGGCTGCGGGTTTTGCGCAGCCAGGCCGGCGCGGTGTCTGTGCAGGACGGTCGAGGGCCTGAGCCCGGCGCAGCAGCTATCCGGACAGCTATCCAGGACGCACAGAGCCATCTGGCGGCTTATGGCCAGTTGATGCACATGCTGCGCAAGGTGGATGTCACTAAAGACAAAGAGTTCCAGCAGCGCTTCGTCGCTTTTCACCGTATTTCGCATCGCTCCCCGGCGTGGCAAACCACCTACTTCCAACTCCTCGAGGTAGCCAAGGTCACTGGCACCGAATTTGCAGACGTGCTGGACGAACTATGGGAGGAAACGGGGCGGTACGAGCCCGCGTATGCCAGCCGGCTGGTGGCCACCGTTGATCCCGGACAACCCATTTGGGATCGGTCCACCCTGACGCGTACCGGCCTCCGGGCGCCGGCCTATCTGGATTCGGACAAGCTGAAAAAGGCAGGGGACGTCTACTACCAGATCCGCAAATGGTATGCGGCCTATTTGGAGTCTCCCGGCGGCCAGCGTCTGGTGGACCTCTTCGATGAGGAGGCGCCGGAGTTCCAGGACATCAACGTGCTAAAGAAAGTCGAGTTTACGCTTCTACCGAACGGGCAAGGTAGCGGTATTTTTGAAGCTGCCGGTACATCGTTAGCATCGATACCGCACTCCGCGTAACCGGCCCGCGGGGAAGTTGATCCTCGGGAAGCTACAAGTTCTGCTATGGGTTGTGAGTTCAACCGATCGATGCAACACATTGGTTATGTATGTCGCACATCGGCGCGACCTGCATATCATTCTAAGCGGTGCATCAAGATTAAGGGGGAAGGCTCGTTACTGTGCGGGCCTTTTCTTTGAACAAAAAGCCCCGGCGCGGAATCGGGGTCACGATGCAAGGGGAACACCGTTGTATCTATCCTGCCAATTCCGGGTTATACGAGTTTGCCTGGAATTTTGGCAGGCTCGATTTCCTGGGCCGGCTATTTTTCCAAGTGTTAACCAGTTTGTTGACCACTTCATCTGGCAAAAAAAACGGGAACTCGGCATATGCGCTAAGTTCCCGTTTTTCTTACTGAATTTGGCTCCCCAGCACGGACTCGAACCGCGGACCTAGTGATTAACAGTCACCCGCTCTAACCAGCTGAGCTACTGGGGAATAGGCGCGGTATTTTCCGCGCTTTGCACAAGCGAGTCAAGCGCTATCTGGACATTTTACCGGATCGATATCGCTTGCGGTATCCCGTCGGATTCTGCCGAGGTTGGAGATCACCAGCTTGCGGGCTTCAGGCGGGCCGCCCATGCCGCAAAAGTGGATGCTGCCGTTGCTTCCGGGAGCGCTGCCGTTGGGGAAAAAGCGGACCTGGGGGCGTCCCGATGATCCGATTATCCGGATGTTCCCGACGGGCTGACCATGGCGGATCAAAGGCTCTGCCGCCTGGAACTGCTGATCGCCGTTCTGATCGGCGAACACGATCCATCCGCCCGACCAGTCGTGCGCGCCCGTGCAGCCATTTGCCGGGTCACCCGGGCAGGCGACGCCGGGCAGGGCACGTGCGACGGCTTCGCTGCGGCCCATCAGCAAGTCATTGTGCAAGTGGCCGATGGCCGCTTTCATGGCTTGTCGCTGACCGTACTTCAGAAACGAAGGCATTCCCGTCAGCAGCAGGATGCAGGCCACGCTGACCGTGATCATCAGCTCGAGAACAGTAAATCCCGGTGGGAGTTTGTGACCGGTGCCGTGCCCATGAATCTGCATGGGACACAGCATGCGCTTTTGCCGGCAGCCTGGCTGCCGGTATTCAGGCCGCGTTGCTGTAGGAATTCATCGCGCGCCGAATCCGGCCGATGGCGTCCTCCAGTTCCTCCATGCTCGAGGCGTAGGACAGCCTGAGATGGCCCGGCGCACCAAATGCCGAGCCGGGAACCGTTGCCACGCCGGCCTCCTCGAGGAACCAGCCGGCCAATTCCACGTCACTTGCGACATCATCCATTCCGTCCATGAAGCCCTGGAAGGAGGGGAAGGCATAGAACGCGCCATCGCAATCCGGGCATTCAACGCCCGGCAACTCGTTAAGGGCGCCCCGGATGTAGTTGTAGCGCTCTTCGAAAGCCATCCGCATTTCTTCCACGCAGTCCTGCGGGCCGAGCAGCGCGGCTTCGGCCGCAGCCTGAGAGATCGAGCTGGCGCAGGAAGTGCTTTGTCCCTGGACTTTCTTCATTGCCTTGACCAGATCGGCCGGGCCGGCCAGGTAACCGATACGCCAGCCGGTCATCGCATAGCCCTTGGACACGCCGTTGATCACCACGGTGCGTTCCGACATTTCGGGACAGGCGTTGAGGAAGGTCCGGTAGGGGCTGCTGCCCCAGTAGATGTGCTCGTAGATATCGTCGCAAGCGATGTACACCTTGGGGTGTTCGATCAGCACTTCGCCCAGCGCACGGTATTCTTCTTCCGTGTAAACCTTGCCGGTGGGATTTGAAGGGGAGTTGAAGATCACCATGCGGGTGTTCTCGTTGATGGTGTTTTCCAGCAACTTCGGCGTGATCTTGTAATCGTGCTCCGCGGTAGCCGCCAGGATGGCGGGCTCGGCGTCAGCCAGCTTGACCATGTCCGGGTACGACACCCAGTATGGCGCCGGCACGATCACTTCATCATCCTTGTTCAGCACCGCGACCATCAGGTTATACAGGCTCTGCTTGGCGCCGTTGGAAACGATGACCTGGTCCAGGCCGAAGTCCAGCTCGTTCTGGGTATGGAATTTATGCACGATGGCTTCTTTCAGCGCCGGCGTGCCGTCGACCTGCGTGTAACGGGTCTTGCCGGCGTGGATGGCGGCTATTGCCGCCTCCCGGATGTGTTCCGGCGTGTCGAAGTCCGGCTCGCCCGCGCCCAGTGAAATGATGTCACGCCCCTGGGCCTTGAGATCCATTGCTTTCGAGCTGACGGCAATGGTGGCGGACGGCTTGATTTGATCGACCTTGACCGAGGTTCTCATGTTGATCGAAGTTCTCATCGAAGATACGTTCCGTGGTGTTATTTCATCAATGGAATGCCTTCGGCCACTTTCATATCCACCGCGATATCCATGCGGTTTTCCAGCTGCATCAGGCGTACGACTTTGATATCCGGAAGAATCCGGCGAAACTTTTTCACGTACCTTTCCTTGGTCCGGATGAAATCCTTGTCGACTTCAAAAGACTGGTCCAGCAACTTTTTCGCGAGCGGATCGGTCATGCGGTCGACGTTATTGGCGTAGTTCACGATCACCGCCAGGCGCTTGTCGCCAACGGCTGCCATGGTCTTGCGGTATTCGCGGTACAGCGGCCAGAATTTTTCCTTCTCTTCCTGGGTAAAGTTCATGAACATCGCAATCTGGTTATTGCGCTTGTCATCAATCATTTTCCGCGAAATGTTGACGGTTCTCTGGGCGTCGGCCAGATCCACGCTCTGGGCGTATGCCGGCAGAGAAAGAAGGAAACAAATCAGCAGGGTCATTGGTCTGTTCATCGACGTATAATAACAAGTTTGGGAATTGGAAATACATGTCCTCGACGCATCAGAAAAGGTTCCGCTTGCACAGCGATTTCAAGCCGGCGGGCGACCAGCCCGAAGCGATCGCACGCATGGTCGAAGGACTGCAGGACGGCCTGGTGCACCAGACCCTGCTGGGCGTGACCGGTTCAGGCAAGACCTTCTCGATCGCCAATGTCATCCAACAGCTACAACGGCCCACGCTGGTGATGGCGCCGAACAAGACCCTGGCCGCCCAGCTGTACGGTGAATTCCGCGATTTCTTTCCGGAAAACGCCGTTGAGTATTTCGTTTCCTACTATGACTATTACCAGCCGGAAGCCTACGTTCCCTCGTCTGATACCTATATCGAGAAAGACGCCTCGGTCAACGAGCATATCGAACAGATGCGCCTGTCGGCCACCAAGGCCCTGCTGGAGCGAACCGACACGATTATCGTTGCGACGGTCTCGGCCATTTACGGCCTGGGCGATCCCACCCAGTACCTGAGCATGGTGCTGCACCTGTCGCGTGGTGAAATCATCGATCAGCGGCGGATTCTCAGGCACCTGGCCGAGATGCAGTACAGCCGCAATGACATGGAACTGCGCCGCGGCACCTACCGCGTGCGCGGCGACATCATCGATATTTTCCCGGGCGACGAGGAGGCGCAGGCGATCCGTATCGAGCTGTTCGACGAGGAAATCGACTCGATTTGCCTGCTGGACCCGTTGACCGGTGAAATCCTGCGCAAGCTGCCGCGGATCACCATCTACCCCAAGTCGCACTACGTCACGCCGCGCCAGGTGGTGCTGGATGCCGCACAGTCCATTGGCGAGGAGCTTAAAGAGAGACTGGAGATTCTGCGCGACCAGCAGAAACTGGTCGAGGCGCAACGGCTGGAGCAACGAACGCGCTACGACCTGGAAATGATGCTGGAGCTGGGCTACTGCAACGGCATCGAGAATTACTCCCGCCACCTGACGGGCAGGGGGCCGGGTGAAGCGCCACCGACCCTGTTTGACTACCTGCCGGAAAAATCGCTGCTGGTTCTGGATGAAAGCCACGTGATGGTGCCGCAGTTGGGGGCGATGTACCGTGGTGACCGGTCGCGCAAGGAAAACCTGGTCACCTACGGTTTCCGCCTGCCTTCCGCGTTGGATAATCGCCCGCTCAAATTCGAAGAGTGGGAGGCGAGGGCGCCGCAGACCATTTTCTGCTCGGCAACGCCGCGGCCTTACGAGCTGGACCTGTCGGGCGGCGACGTGATCGAGCAGGTGGTTCGTCCCACCGGGCTGATCGACCCCGAAGTGGAAGTGCGACCGGTTGCGGACCAGGTGGACGACCTGCTGTCGGAAATCAACAAGCGCACGGCCCTGGGCGACCGGGTCCTGGTCACCACGCTGACCAAGCGGATGTCGGAGAACCTGACCGAGTACCTCGCCGATCACGGCATCCGCGTGCGCTACCTGCACTCCGACATTGACACCGTGGAGCGGGTGGAGATCATCAGGGATCTGAGACTGGGTGAATTCGATGTGTTAGTTGGCATTAACTTATTACGTGAAGGTCTTGATATGCCAGAAGTTTCTTTGATTACAATTCTCGATGCTGACCGTGAAGGTTTCCTGCGCTCCGAATCTTCCCTGGTGCAGACCATCGGCCGCGCGGCGCGTAACGTACGGGGTAAGGCCATACTCTACGCCGACCGTATGACCGGCTCGATGGAACGCGCAATCGCGGAAACCGACCGGCGCCGCAACAAGCAGATTGAGTACAACAAGGAGCACGGCATCACGCCAAAGACCATCCTGAAGAAAGTGGCGGATATCATGGAAGGCGCCCACCAAGACAGCCGCGGCAGGATGACCCGCGTCGGCAAGGTGGCCGAAGGGCCGGCCGGTTACGAGGACGTGACACCGGAAAACCTGGGCCAGGCCATCGCGAAACTGGAAAAGCAGATGTTCACACACGCCGAATTGCTGGAATTCGAGGAAGCGGCGAGGGTCCGGGATCAGATCAGCAAGCTGAAAGAGCGGGTGCTGAAAGCCTGACTTATCGGCATCAGCCCTGCTGCGTCGTGAACTTCGAAGCGATATTGAGTTTTCGCAGCATCGACTGTTTCTTACATTGGTGGTCCTGCATGCGTCTGAGAATATCATCGAGGGTCCGAACGGCTTCTGCGATGTGCGGACCCTTGTTCAGCATGACGCACTCTGCTGCCTGGCTGGTCGCCGCATCGGTTATTTCCGCGCGCGAGGCATGGCCTCGCTTGGTCAGACCTTCCAGCACCTGGGTTGCCCAGATCACTGGCACATGAGCGGCTTCGCAGATCCACAGCATTTCTTCCTGGACTTCGGCCAGGCGTTTGAAGCCGCATTCGACCGCCAGGTCGCCGCGTGCAATCATCACGCCACAGGCCGGGAACTTCATCGCCTCCAGGATCAGCGACGGCAGCCGGGCGAAACCCCAGCGGGTCTCGATTTTCAGCACCACGGCCACGTCCTCGCAGCCCATTGCAAGCAGTCGCTCGTGCAAGTCCCGAACGTCTTCGGGACGGTTGGCAAATGAAAGGCCGACCATATCCGCGTGGCGGGTCGCAAACTCCAGTGCATCCAGGTCCTTGTCGCACAGCGCCGGCAGGCTCAGCTGGGTATCCGGGAAATTGACGCCCTTGCCACTGGCCAGTTGTTCAAGGGGCTTGCGGGTGTGCGTGATCCGCACCTGCAGTCTGCCGGGGCTTTTCTTCTCGATGATGCCGGATATTCGCCCGTCATCGAAGCAGACGGTTTCACCCCGGTGCGTATCCCGGTAAACCTCCGGCACCGGCAGGGAAACCTTGCCCGGGCTGAGCAGGTCGCCGTTGTCGTCGCGCAGGGCGGGCTGGCCCGGCTCGTCCGAGTTCACGATCAGCAGCACGTCGTCGTTGCGAACGTGGATGACATTCTGCTTTCGTGGCAATGAGCGGACGGTGGTCCGGTCCTCATAACCCCGGCGGCGCAGTACCGTGCCGTTTTCGACATAGGAAGTCTTGTTGCACTCAGCCCAGCAACCGTCGCCGGTGACTTCCCGGATTCGCCATTTCCGGCTTGAATCACGGGCATCGCGCAACAACAGCAGGTCGCCGGCCTGGCACTTCGCCAGCCAGTCTTCGTCGACTGCAATGCAGGCATCCGCAGCGGCAGATTCGCTGCAGGATTGTAGAGTCGTGGTCAGCCAGATGCGCGCATGGCGCAGAACATGGCCTTGAGCGTTACGGACCGGACGGATTTTGACGATTGCCGGCAGCAGTTCCATCGGCCCGGTGCGGAGCTTGGGGCCGCCCAGGTCCATCAGGATACGGCAGGGCTGACCGGTCGCGCGCTCGGCGTCACGCAGGTGCCTGATCATCCCGGCCCAGGTTTCGGGATCGTCGTGGGAACAGTTGATCCGCATGCAGTTCATGCCGCTGGTAAGCAGCCGGTGCACCAGCAGGTAGTCGGTGGCAGCCTCGGCCGGCATCGTGACCATGATGTGAGTGCGGCGGTTTTCGGGCGTCTCGCCGAACAACCGGACCGTATTGGTTTCCAGCCGCCGGCTGCCTGCTTCGAACGCATCCTGCGGGGAAGCGGTTTCGCCATGTTCCGGGTGTTGGCCGCCAAGCAGGTACAGGTTGTTCAACACCGCGTCGATGGTCGACATAACGTGCGCTTCCGCGCGGCCCAGCGAAGACAGCCCCAATGGCGCCAGGGCGTCCTGCAGCGGTCGCAGGTCGTGGCTTCTGAACGCCAGGTAATGCAACAGGTTTTCCGCGCTGACCTTGTGTGCCGGCGGCAGTGCGAGAATGGCCTCGCGGCCCTGTTCAGCGTGGTTTTCGAGTTCCTTGCGCAAGGCTTCCAGTTGCTCGATCAGCCCCTGGATGGAGTCGGTGGGCGGGTGTTGTTGTGATGAAAGGCTCATGATGCCAACCTCCACTACAACTATAATCCTTTTCTGGCGCTTTCGCGCGTTTCACGCATAAAAAAACCCCGCCGGGTGGCGGGGTCTTTTCTATTGATTTGGCCTGGTGTCGCTTAGCCTTCGGTCGTCACGTTAGAAGCCTGGGGGCCCTTGGGGCCGTCTTCCACGTCAAAGCTCACTGCCTGACCTTCCTGGAGTGATTTGAAACCACTGCCCTGGATCGCTGAGAAGTGAACGAAGACGTCTTTGCCTCCGTCAGAAGGAGAGATGAATCCAAAACCTTTGGATTCGTTGAACCACTTAACGGTACCTGTCGTCATTGCTGAAATTACCTTTATAAAATTAAAAAAATCTGATTAATCGCCGGCGTCATTAAAATCAAAATACAGGAGATATCAAACGAAGCTTCTGAGGTGACCTATAGGACTCGCAACCAATCTTTAAAAACAGACTGAATTCGAAACTAACATATTGTTTTTAACGGATTACCATCTGTGCAATGCAAGGGTATAACCGATCCCTGAAAAAGACAAGTTAAATTTTTGTGACAATTGCCCTGGCTGCGGCTTTCCAGGGCAGCGTCGCGCACTGGATCCGGGAGGGGTACGGGCGCACGCCCAGCAATGGAGTGAGCGCATCCATGCCGGGAGTGCATTCGCCGGACTCAAGCGCTTCGCTCAATTGCCGGTGTTGTTCCAGCAGGTCTTCCACCGGGCGGCCGGGGACGTGTTCGCACAGCAGTGACGAGGAGGCCAGGCAGATGGCGCAGGCTTCGCCGTCGAAGGCTGCCGCTTCGATCCGGCCGGCGTCAATGCGAAGCTGCAGCAGGATCCGGTCGCCGCACAGCGGGTTGTATTCCTCGTGCTGGTGGGTCGCGTCGATTTTCTGCCGGAACCCTGCCGGGTCCGCGGCATGCCGTTTGATGGCATCCAGGTACAGACTGGAAATATCCTTCACCATTCGATGTCCACCCACACCAGGCGATGATCCGACACTGCCGTCAGCGCATGGCCCGGCTCGTCCGCGGCGGGCCAGAACACACCACAGCCCGTGACCTCAAGGTTATTCGAAGGCAAGGCATAATCCAGCCGCAGGTTGCCGGTGAACCGGTCATTGAAGTCGGCAGTGTCAGCTGCCGGGTCACCACGGTGCGAACCGTTCACTCCGCCCTGGAGCCGGGTTGCTTCGACCGCGCCATGGCTAACGGGGATGCAGCCGGTATTTATGCGAGGCGACCGCAAAAGCTGGCCGATGGCGTTTGGAAGTGAGTCTCCGTCCTTAGTATCGGCGTTGAAGTCGCCGGCAATCACGAACGGCGCACCGGCAGTGATACCACCTGCCAGGCCTTCGTCATCTACCATGTAGCCGTCATTGCCGGGCGTAATGTAATCTAACCAGAACCGGATCTCGTCGAAATTGCGGCGGCCGTTGCGGTCTTCGGGTCCGTCGAACACCGGTGGGGTGGGGTGATGGGCCAGCAGGTGCAGGCGTTTTCCCCCGATATCGAAGACCAGGTCCCAATGGCTCTTCGAGCTGAACCGGAGTTGCGCCCATGTTTCATCGGGGTGGAAGTTGCTGCCGTCCGGGTTCACCGGCCGGAGCGCGCCCGGCATGTCCGCCCAGCGAAATTCCTGGAAACTGCGGCTGCCGGCCAGCGGGTAGCGCGACAGCACCAGCATCCCGTACTGGCCGGGGAACCGCCCGAAACCCCAGCTGTCACCCGGTCCGCCGACCTCACCGTCACCATCCAGGTCCAGGCCGCTGTCGACCCCGGTGTTGACCGGAGCCCGGAAGTGATAGGGATATTGGATGGGCCGCTGACCGTTTTGACCTTGGGCCAGGTATTTCCTATTCAGCAAACCGGCCGCGTCCACCGCTGGATCGTAGTCGAACTCGTTCAGCAGCACGATATCCGGCCGCGTCTGCTGCAGAATCCCGGCGACCTGCTTCAACCGGGCGTCTTCCCCCGACTGCAGTGCCCGGGCCAGCAGGCCCGCTTCTTCCAGCCCCATTGCGATG
>JARFQZ010000037.1 GCA_029287515.1 Lysobacterales bacterium | reverse complement strand
GGGTGTTTTCAGATTTACCCTGGTGCGTTTATTCACGGCCTATGCTCCGAGGAGATCTTTTACCGGCGTGCTTTCGTCAGCCAGCGCGATCTTGTCAATATCGGTCCCGTTGAGGATCAGCTTCTTGCCCATCATGAATTCGCCCGGGCGATTGATTGCATCGACGGCCAGCAAACGGTCACCCTGAAAATAAAACACCGAGAAGCTTCGCCCTGTTTCCGGATCGCCCCGCTGCACGATGTTGTCGTAGCCCTGCGACAGGCCGGCAATCTGTAATTTTACATCGTATTGATCGGACCAGAACCAGGGCAGGGCATGGTATGGCTGCGGATCGCCGTTGAGCGCCGAAGCTGCGGTCTTGGCCTGGTCCATCGCGTTCTGAACGGACTCCAGCCGCACCCTGCGCCTGTAAATCGGGTTGTAGTGCCGCGTGCAGTCGCCGGCCGCAACGATGTCGGGATCGCTGGTATGTGCGAATTCATCGACCAGGATGCCATCCTCAACGTCCAGCCCGGCTTCCTCGGCCAGGCGCGTGTGGGGCAACACTCCAACCGCGATGATCACCAGGTCGGCGTCGTGCTCCGAACCGTCAGCGCAGTGCACCCTTTCCACGTGGTTTTCGCCCTCGATCGAAGTCACCAGGGCGCCAGTGATTATTTCAACGCCCTCTTCGCGGTGAAGCCTTTCATAAAAATCAGAAACGACCGGGGCAGTGACCCGTTGCATGACCCTGGGTAATGCTTCGAGGATGGTGACGAACATGCCTGTCTGGCGCAAAATGGCGGCCGCCTCCAGGCCGATGTAGCCGCCACCGACGATCACCGCGTTTTTTCCGCGGCCGATGAACGGCCTGATCTGTTCCACGTCCGCCAGTTTGCGCAGGTAATGGACGCCGGTCTTGTCGGACCCGGTCAGTTTGATGGTGCTGGGGTAAGCGCCCAGGGTCAGGGCCAGCTTGTCGTAGCCCAGTGTTTCACCATCGTCCAGGTGCAGCAGTTTCCGCTCCCGGTCGATCCGCTCAACCCGTTGGCCCAGCGTCAGTTCGATGCCGGCGTTTTCGATCACCGACGCAGGGCGGATGGGGATTTGTTCTGCGGATTTCTCGCCGGACAGGATCGCCTTGGACAACGGCGGGCGCTGGTAAGGCTTGACGGGTTCGTCACCAAGCAGCACGATACGGCCTTGCCAGCCGCCCTGGCGCAGGCTCAGTGACAGTTGGGTACCGGCATGGCTGGCTCCGACAATGACGCATTTCTGTTCCGGCATGCTGACATGATATCTCCATGATCCCGTCAGCGACACCCGCCGCTGACGATATTCCGGATGTGCGTTCATTTTTGGTACGCAGTCACTGTAATATATGCATCTTCTACGACTGACAAAGGAACCGGATGGGACTTGATTCCACAGTTCGCACGCTTTTGGCCCTGCTGCTCGCGAGCATGGTTCTGTCCGGCTGCGCCGGCACGGCGCGCGGCAAAAAGTCGTCGGTGTACGAGCACGACGAGGCGGCGAAGCTTAATGACGTCAGTAAGTCCCAGGCAGATGCGATGGTGGTCATCCGCTTCCCGGCCGTGGTCGAGCGGGACGCATTGTCGGCCTACTATCGCTCGTTCGAACAGCATGCCATTGGCGGCGAACCGAAGCTGGACAACAGGTATCGGCAGGATACCGACCGCATTGCCCAGTCGATCATTACCAAGTCGAATTACTATGCGATGTCCCTGTATCGCGAGTTCCGCGACAGGCTGCCGCCTGATTCTGTCCTGCTTTCGCCGCACATGATCACGCTGGACGAGGAGCAGAAGCTGACCAGCCTTCCACTACTGGCCTCGGAAGAGATTCCCAGCGTGGTCACCATCGATTTCAACGTTTACAGCTTCCCTGACCCTCGAAAAATGATGGACTCGGAACCGCTGACGTTCGGCGACATCGTAACCCCGATGTTCGTCGTGCACTCGAATAGGTGGCTGCGTGCGCCCACACACGGATTATTGCTGTCCAGCCAGTCTCTGCTGGGTGCGGCCTGGAACCAGTCCGTACGCCAGGCGGACATGCAACTCCAGGACCGGCTGGACGATTCGACTTTCGAATTCCGCCGGCCGCTGGATTATGTATCGTTCCTTCACCACGGCAGTGAAAGCACCGCAGGCGTGCCGCTGAAAAGCGCCGGTCAGTCTCGCCGCGAGGTTGTGGCGGTTGAAGTGCATCCGCTTGAAAAGATCCGGATGGACGGCGACAAGGTGGCCGTGCTGACGCGGGATCACGCCG
Source organism: Lysobacterales bacterium (assembly GCA_029287515.1). Lineage (GTDB taxonomy): Bacteria > Pseudomonadota > Gammaproteobacteria > Xanthomonadales > SZUA-36 > JAHEFT01. The sequence goes on along the minus strand of JARFQZ010000037.1, from coordinate 3,787 downwards.
TCGACCCGTTTGCTGACGATTTCGTCAAGGGCGCCGCGACCCGCGTGGTCAACGCGCTGAACCAGGCCGATCATGACCGCGCGACATTTTTTGCCCGCCAGGTTGCGTTGTCGCGGTTTGATCCCGCTTTGGGCGAAGCCTTCCTGTCCCGCTCGCGCAGCGAGGACCTGCGGGTCCGCCTGGCGATGGGTGAAGCCCTGATTGCGGCCGAGCGCAAGTTCCTGGCGGCGCAGTCGGAAAGTCTGTACGCGGGCGCATACGAGGGGGTGTACGGCAACCAGATGCGGCAGATGATTTCGGCCGAATACCGCCTGCTGGAAGATCGCCGTGAATTGGCCAGGGCGCAGAACTTCAGCACCGCGATGGCTGTCGTGGCGATGGCCGGAGCGGTTTACGCGGGCAGTAACGGCAACAGCAACAATTTCCTGCATTCGCGCACCATGTCCAACATCGCCATGATGTCGTCCCTGTGGGCCATGAACTCGGCATTTGCCAGGCACGCGGAATCGAAAACCGTGGGGGAGAACTTCCTGGTGCAGATGGCGCCGGCAATCAACAAGCAGGTGGCGGTCCAGCTCGAATGGCTGGACTCCAGGCAGGAACTGACCGCCAGGGATTTTACTGAATTACGCGAAAAGACCCTCGGGCTGTACCAGTCGAGCGTGCGGTCGGTCGGCCGGCATACGTTCGATCCATCTTGCCAGTTCCGGCACCCCGAATTGGACCAGCCGGGCCGCTGGTTCGGATTGTGCCGTAATGGGCTGGGGGCGTCCAACGGTTACGGACTGATCCTGGATGATGCCGGTAACGTGGTCGAATTTATCGGCTCCGCCGAAGCAGGCCAGGCCAGTGGCACCGGGGCCATGATTTACCGGCCGGCCGGTGAAACTGTCGCTACCTACTACGAGGGCGATTTCAATAATGGTTTGCCCGATGGTGTGGTGCTGGTGGAAGAGGCCGGCAGGAAACCACGGGTCCGGAATTTCCGGGCAGGATCTGAAGCCGGGTCGGCAGATGCCGATCAGCTTCAGCAAGTGCAGTTCTGAGCGGCGGGGGGCTGGAGCCAAAGTGAGAATTGTTGCCCTGGTAGCCACGCTGATCCTGATGCTTGCCACGACCGTGATGCTCAGCGGTTGCGCCGGCACTGCGCGCGGGTCCAAATCCTCGGTTTACCAGGATTACAGGCCCGTGGATGTCATCGACTACAGCCTTTCGAAAGCCGACGCACTGGTGGTGATCCGGTACCCGGCGATCATCCATGAAGATGCGGAATCTTCCTATTTCCATGCTTTCTCGCTGAACGCGATTGGTGGCGAGGTGCCCCCGGCGAACCGCACCAAGAAGGTGACCACCCGGATTGCCCAGTCCATCCTCGCGAAGTCGAACTATTACGTGATGTCGCTGTACCGGGAACTGCAGAAAGAACTGCCCGAGAAAACCGTCCTGCTGTCACCCCACATCATCCTGTGGGACCGGGAGCAAGGGCTGCACAGCCGCCCGATCCTTGCGACCGAGCAGATCCCCAGCGTCGTGACCGTGGATTTCAACGTCTATTCCTACCCGGATACGACGGAGCTGATGGATTCGCCGCCGGTGACTTTCGGCGACCTGGTGACGCCGATTTTCGTGGTCCATGGCGACCGCTGGCTGCAGCCTCCCACCAACGGTTTACTGCTATCCAGTTCACCGCTGGTGCAGACCGCCTGGGGCTTATCGGAGCAACAGGCGAACAGCGAGCTCAAACGCAAGCTGGAAGCGAGACTGAACAATTACCAGCGCCCGCTGGATTTCGTGCAGTTCCTCAACCGGCGCGCGGTGCCCAAACAGAATCTTCCGCTCAAAGGCACGGGTGAATCACGCCTGCAGGTTTTGTCGGTAGAGCAATACCCGGTCGAGAAAATCAAGATGGACGGCATGCTGCTGGCAAACCTGACCGAGGACTTTACGCAGGACCCGTTCGCCGAGAGCTTCGTAAAGGGCGCGGCTGAGCGCGTCAAGGCCACGCTCGGCCAGGTGGACCACGATAAGGCTACGTTCTTCGCCCGCCAGAACGCGCTGGCGCGCTTCGATCCGGAACTGGCCGTGGCGTTCCTGGCGCGCTCGGGCGGTGAGGATGTGCGTTCAAGACTGCAGTTGGCCGAAGCGCTGATCGAGGCGGAACGCAAGTTCATCGCCGCCCAGTCCGTCAGCATCTATGACGGCACCTACCTGGGTGATTACGGCAACCAGATGCGCCAAATGATCGAGGGTGAGTACACGCTGCTCGAAAATCGCCGCAGCGCAGCCCGCAAGGCCAATGTCACGACCGCGGTGGCAGCGTTGGCGCTGATTGGTTCGATTTATGCAGCGACGGCCTCCGGCGCGATCGGCGGCATCGCGGTGCAGAGTTTCAGCGGAATACTGGTGCTGGGCTCGCTGTGGGCGATGAGCTCGACCCTTGAGACCCGGGCCGAATCGGCACAGATGTCCGAGCATTTCCTGGCCTTGATCGCGCCTGCGCTCGAACGGCAGATTTCGGTGCAGATGGAATGGTTGGAATCGAAAGAACGGATTTCTGCCATGGGCTTTGCCGAGTTCAGAAACAAGACGCTGACCCTGTACCAGGCGCGCGTGCGTTCGCTGCAGGTCCGCTACGACGATAACTGCACGTTCCGGCATCCGGCGTTCACCACCACCGGCCGCTGGTTCGGCACCTGTCTGGAAGGTATGGCCCACGAGCGGGGCTACGGTGTGATCATGGACGGCGCGGGCAATTCTGTGGAATACCTTGGAACGGCGGTAAACGGCCTGCCATCGGGAACAGGCGGTCTCATCGCACGGTATTCCAGGGAAACCGGGGCGTTTTATTTCGAAGGCTCGTTTGAAAATGGCCTGCCGAACGGCGTGGTCAGGGTAGAGGAACCCGGGTCCCGTGCACGAATCAGGGAATTCAGGGCCGGAAAAGATGTCGGAAGTGGAGCGGCGGAGCAATGGAACCGCCTGACCTTCTGATTCCGGGTAGACAATGAAAGGCTGGTTGGTTAAACATTTTTTTGTCCTGGTATTGATGCTGGCGGCGCCTGCGGCCGCAACAGCCTCCTTTTTGCTGGAGGACATCGAGAAACTGGCGCCGGGCGAGCAGTATCGCCAGCTGAGCCTGCTGATGCTGGTTTCCGGAGGCGTGGACCCCGCGTTGGTGGACATGCTCCAGCCGATGATGAACGACCACCCGGAAATCATGGAGGCCGGGCGCTCCAACATGGCCCTGGAGGATTTTTCCACGCCCCTTGCCCGCATTGTCGACCAGGATGTACTGCTGGCAAACGCGGCCCAGATGTTCCGCTACGCTCGCGAAAACAGCCGGGAAATCCAGGCGAGAATGACGCAAATTACGCAGGCCAACCCGATTCTGATCAGCATGGTGGACGTCAATGCAATTGCCGCCGACGCCATCATCATCCGCACGGCGATTGCGGACAGTATCGAATACTCAAAATCGATCGACGCACCCGATTCCGCTGAACGGCTCCAGGCGTTCCGGGACCAGACGGTCTACCTGCGGAACATGATGGAGTACAACGAATTCCAGGAAGATCTGGCGAATATTACCAACCAGGCCATCATTGACCTGGGCGGCCGGCTGGATGCCTACCAGCGCATGTTCGAGGACGACGTGGACCCGGACCTGGTCAGGCGCCGGGTGGAATCCGCGGAAATCATGAACCGGCAAACCGGTGACCGCTACGAGGAGCAGGCCAACATGCGGAACACCGAGTTGCTGATGATGCTGATCCTGATGGAAAGCCAG
>JARFQZ010000011.1 GCA_029287515.1 Lysobacterales bacterium | reverse complement strand
TCGAAATCAACCGGATAATTACCGTAGGTCGGGTCGTCCGTGAAACTCCAGGGCAGAACGTAGCCGTTCCGAAGGTACTTGAACAACATAAAACCGTTCACCGAAAAGCGGGGCGAGAACCAATAGCCGGCCTTCAGACTGCCCAGCCAGTAGTCGACATTGACGTCCAGGGGTTGCTCCGAAAAGACATAGGCCACGTTGCCCCTGAAATACCAATCGGAAAAGTAGGGTATATACATCAGGTCTACACCCACAGGGATATTCCAGAGCCTCGTGCCGATGGCTGCCTTGGCATAGAACGGGTAATTGTCCGTCGGCCAACCGTAGCCTATATACGGCGTTACCGTCAGTGGTCCTTCGAGGGCCACATACCTTACGCCTACTGATAGGTCCTGGAATCCTCCATGGTAGTCCCCGTCGTCGATGAAGCGCTTGTCAGGCGGCACGAAATCGATCCACCAGGGATCGTTCGGGTTATGCGGATCTCCACCATACGGATCGTTCGGATCCGGAACGAACCGCTTTTGCACGTAGGGAAGTGCGGCATACATCGACCATTTGTCGGAAAAGGCGTAATCCCCGGACAACAGGCCAATGTGGGAATCGGTGGTCCAATAGTCGCCAACCAGGAATGCATCGTCGTAGAACACATCGGTATGGATGAATTGATATTCCAGCCGAATGCTGGCGTCCCCTTTGGATTGGCTTTGTGCTTGTGCGGGAGCCGAGAGAAATGCAACGACCAGCAGCAGGCAGGCAAACAGCGCCGTCCGAATTTCCGCGGATAAATTACGCTTGCCTGTCTCCCCCGTATGCACTGGTTCGTGCGCCTGGCGACGGCTTATGTTTTGCTTTTCAGCGTCTTGTGAATGGCCTTGAGGTAATGCTTGATCTCATCCCGCTCGGCCAGCATGACTTTCGAGTAATTCTGTTCAGCGACTTTTTCTTCGTCCTTGCTTGTAGCTACCGGGAGATAGGTGACGCCACCGGTACCGTCGCTTGATTCCACTGCAGCATGCTCGCTGTAAGGGGCGATCACGACATCATAATTGCCTGACTGGAGTTCCGTGCTCAGGTCCATTTCATTGTCGACCAGGCGCACTCCGTGGCCGGATTGGGCCAGAGCCTCTGCCAGCTGTTTTGCGCCCTCGGACTGACCGTACACCAGAACGCTGCCGGGCAGCGGCGCGGTGTATACCCGGTATGAAACCCCCTTACCAACATGGTAAAGGCTGTCGCCACAGGCCAGTGCGCTACCGGAGAAAAGTACGGCCAACACTACCACCAAAAGCGCGAATTTCACTTTCATATCGGTACCCTCCAAGTCTGCGAAAGCATTTTTCGCATATATAAGGTTTAGCACATGAATGACAATCGTGCAATTTGAGCACGTCTAAGACACTGAAAACAGGCAAATACTTGAGGATATCCAGCTTTCTGCAATACTTGAAACAGCGATTGTCCGCCGAGTAAGGAACTCAAGGCTTAATTTCATGCAGAAATCTGCGGTATTCATCAGCTTCGCAATAGGTGCGATCAGCGGGCTCGCGATTTACCAAATCGTGCTGTCATGGGGTGGCTGGACATTGGTTGGTCCTGAGGCGCTGCAGCAGCAGGCAAGCCACCTGAGCCAGTTGGAGGAGGAAAATCGCCAGCTCACTGAGGAACTGTTTCGTCCAAGATTGCTGCAGTCAAAGGACTTTGAGGGCCTGTCTCCGCCCTACGACGGCGACGATGATGCTTCCGTCGAGGTCGCTGCAGCCCGCTCAGCCGCCCGGGAGGAGCAGAAATTTCTGATGGTCACTTTCGGCGCAAACTGGTGCCGGGACTGCTGGAGCCTGCACCGCAACCTGAACGACGATGAGGTTCGTGATTACACTGAAGACCTGTTCCGATTCGTTAACGTCGACGTTGGCAAGTTCAACCAGAACCGGCACGTTGCGGATGAACTGGGAGTGAGCCTGAGCCGCGGTATTCCAGTGGCCATCTTCTTCGATGCGCAGGGCCGGGTCATAGGCACTACCAACGACGGCCAGTTGGAGCCTGCCAGGCACTACACTTCCAAGCAGATCCTCAAATTCGTGCGGGATATTGCCGAACGGCACCGCATCCTGAGACCGGATGCGGTGGAGTGATCGGGAAGCTTCAGTCGTTGCGGTCAGCCGCGTAACTTAATCGGCAAAGCACCTGCTGGCGACAGAGCTGTAGCCAGGTTTCGTTGCCGGCTTGCGTGCTGCGGGGCGGCCGTGCCGCTTGGCCTGCGCCGGTTTGCGCCTGCGTTGGCTGGACTTCCGGTGGTTATTGCGAGCGTTCTCCTGCTGGGCCCGGGTAGTTACTTCGTAACCTTCGAGCACCTGCTGCGGAATCTCCTGCCCGGTCAGGCTCTCGATACTGCGAAGCAGCTTCGACTCATCGGGGGAAACCAGTGAGACCGCCATACCCTCGTTCCCGGCCCGGCCGGTACGGCCGATACGATGAACGTAGTCCTCAGGCACGTTCGGCAGGTCGAAGTTGACCACATGCGGCAGCTGATCGATGTCCAGGCCCCGGGCGGCAATGTCCGTTGCGACCAGAACGCGAACCGTCCCTTGCTTGAATTCCGACAGGGCGCGGGTGCGTGCCGCCTGGCTCTTGTTGCCGTGGATGGCGGTAGTGCTCAGACCATCCGCTTCCAGCTGGCGCGCCAGCCGGTTGGCGCCGTGCTTGGTGCGTGTAAACACCAGAACCTGTTTCCAGTATCCGGCGCCGATCAGGTGACTGAGCATTTCGCGTTTGCGGCTCTTGTCTACCGGGTGAACCCGCTGCTCGATCAGTTCGACCGTTGAGTTGTTGCGAGCCGCTTCGACCAGTTGGGGACTGTTCAGATACTGGCTTGCCAGTTGTTTGATCTCTTTCGGGAAGGTCGCTGAAAACAGCAGGTTTTGCCGGTTTTCACGCGCCGGCAGGCATTTCAGAATGCGACGGATATCGTGTATGAAACCCATATCGAGCATACGGTCGGCCTCGTCCAGCACCAGGAACTCCACCTGCGACAGGTCGATGGTTCCGCGCTGCACGTGGTCCAGCAGGCGGCCGGGAGTCGCAACCAGCACCTCTACGCCCTGGCGCAGTTTGCTGATCTGGGGGTTGATCTTGACGCCACCGAAGATCACCGCCGAGCGGTGGGGCAGGTGGCGGCCATAAGTCTCGATGCTGGCGGCGACCTGCATCGCCAGCTCGCGGGTCGGCGTCAGCACGAGTGCACGCACGCTTCGCGGCTTGCGGTCAACGGCAGCTTCGCTCATGCGCTGCAACAGGGGCAGCGTGAAGCCGGCGGTCTTGCCGGTGCCCGTCTGGGCGCCGGCCATCAGGTCCTGGCCCTCCAGGATCATCGGGATAGCCTGCGTCTGGATGGCAGTGGGTTCAGTGTAGCCCTGCTCGCTTACCGCGCGCAGGAGTTCGGCCGAGAGGCCGAGTGATTCAAATGACATGTTGGAATGTACTCCGCAAAGTCCTGCCGCCGGCCGTAAAGGCGAGCGAATACCGGTCAGGTCTTTGGATAATCGGGGATTTGGCCACCGGTCGTGGCCGAAGAATGCGCGAAGTCTAACAGAATACCGGCTGTACCACAGGTTTTATTTCACCGAGCGATCATCAACCCTTCTCGCGTTGTTTAAGGTGCGACCTCAGATCAAACCAGATCTTCAGGGCGATGACGATCATCAGCACCGGGGTGGGTTCACCCAGCACCAGCGCCAGACCGCCACCAAAGATAATGACCAAATGCATGAAAATGATGCGCCCGTAAGGCTCGGACATCTGGGTCTGGATGGTCCGGCTCGCATGCTCCTTTCTGCCCAGGAAGTTCACCAGGAACGAGTAGCCGTGGCTCAGGAAAAGCGCGATCAGGGCTGGCGCCAGGGCCATAAACATTTTTGTGACATCCCCCAGCTCCGTCCCAGAATTCCAGCCCTCGGGGCCCTTGATGAAGATGGTGTATAGAAAAAGGAAGTGCACGGCCATGAAGGCGCCGAAATGGGCAAGGAAAAACGGCCCGGCCAGGATGGCCAGATATTTTCCGATGACAATGATCTTGCACAGGTTGTAAAAGCCGATGATGGCGCTCTCAGCCCAGTACAGAACCAGGACATGACCGAGGTCCCAGTTCCAGAACACGGCTCCAGCGACAGGGACCAGGTTGGCGATGATCAGGATCAGGGAGGAAGGTGAAGCCAGGGTGACTGGAGCAGCTTCCGATTTCGCTAAGGTGACTGCCTCCCGGGGCCTATCACCCAACGCGCTGGTCAGTTTGTCGGGCGCCCAGTCCCCTTGCAGATCTGCTACCGTAGCATCACCGCTGCGGATCGTCGTGCCGGTAGTCATTTCGATCTGGTTTTTTATGCGGGCTACTTCCGCCTCGCTCAGGTTGGAACCGAATTCACCCGTGTTCGCCCCATAATCGAATGCCGCGTGGGGGCCGCGCCATGATTTCCCCGACTTCTTCGGTGGAATTTCCAGGCGCAGGTTACGCATTTTGGCCGGATCATATTGCAGCCATAGTCCGAAGAACGGCACCCCGAAGAACTGATCTACCCTGCCCGGATTGGCAGTAATTACTTCCCGGCCGAACAGCAAAAAAGCCAGGATTGCCGTCATCAGCAGCGGAGCGACCGACCAGCCGACCAGCCAGAACGTGATGAACAGCGCGGCCACCAGGTTGAACAGGTCGTCCGGTTTGGTCCACAGTTCTACCGCCTGCTGAAAAGTCATGATCGCAGGAATCAGGAACACGAGATCGAAAACCGCCAGAATGATAATGGCAACCCAGGCGCGCTTGAACGGCAGTTCCCGCCGAAAGCGGTTCTGTTGACCGGGCAAATCAAACCCGAGCCTGAAGCGCGGTCGAATTCCTTTTCTGATCATGAAATCATGATGATGGATTGACGGATACTGTGCAATTCGCCCTCAGCATGACATGCTATCTTTGGGTTTTGGGACAAGGGCCTGTGCGGACACTATTGAGCATTCTGAGCATGGCTGCCGGCATCTACGTGCTGCTGGGCCTGGTGCTTTACCTGTTACAGGGTTCCATGGTGTTCCTGTCCGACATGCCCGGCCGCGAGCTGGACGCGACTCCGCTCGACATCGATCTGGACTATGAAAACGTGCGCATCGACACGGCTGACGGGGAACGGATTCACGGCTGGTTCGTGCCTTCGCCGGAAGCCCGGGGAAGCCTGCTGTTCTTCCATGGAAATGCCGGGAATATTTCCCATCGCCTCGAAAGCATCATGATCTTCAACCAGCTGGGGCTGAATGTGCTGATCGTCGACTACCGTGGCTACGGTCAAAGCTCGGGCAAGACTACGGAGGCCGGCATCTACCAGGACTCTGAAGCCGCCTGGGATTACCTGGTCGGGGAACGCGGCGTTCCGGCCGATCGTATCATCATTTTTGGGCGATCTCTGGGCGGTGCAGTGGGGGCCTGGCTGGCCAGCCGGCGCCAACCTGCTGCCCTGATCATCGAATCGAGTTTCAGTTCAGGAGCAGACATGGCGCGGCGCCTGTATCCGATCTTCCCCGCGCGGCTTCTGACCCGCCTGAAATTCCCGGTCCTCGATTACATCAGCGAGGTAAAGAGCCCCGTGCTGGTCGTGCACAGCCGGGATGACGAGATCATCCCGTTCGAAATGGGCCAGGCGATTTATGCTGCCGCCGGGCCAGACAGGCAATTCCTGGAACTGCGTGGGGATCACAATGCAGGCTTCTGGATCAGCCGGGACGTGTATTTTGCTGGCCTGG
>JARFQZ010000334.1 GCA_029287515.1 Lysobacterales bacterium | reverse complement strand
ACCATCGCGATGATCGCGATCTTCACCGGTGTCCTGGTGTCCTGCCGGGCATAGAAACCGGGCGCAAGGACTTTGACCGCGATGAATGCCGGCAGGCCCGCCGCATAGGCTGACAGGCTGAGTGCAGACATTTCCACGTCGCTCAACTGAAAAGCCTCGTACTGAAAAAGCGTGATCAGGATGGGGGTGGCAAGCAATGCCAGGCCCAGGGCGGCCGGCAGGGTAATAATCAGCGCCAGCCGCAAAGCCCAGTCGAGCGTGGCCGAAAAAGCATGCGGGTCCTGTTTCGCGAATTTGCGAGAAAGGTTTGGGAGAATGACAGTGGAAAGCGCCACGCCGAAAACGCCCAGCGGAAATTCGAGCAACCGGTCAGAATAATAAAGCCACGACACGCTGCCACTGACCAGGAACGTGGCGATTACGATATCCAGCAAAAGGTTGACCTGGGCCACGGAAGAACCGATCAGTGTCGGGACCATCAGTTTCAGTATCTTGCGTACCCCCGAATGACGCCAACCCCAGCGTGGACGGGGCATCACACCCAGCCTGATCAACGCCGGCACCTGGACGACCAATTGCGCGATACCGGCAACCAGAACCCCCCAGGCCAGGGATTTGACCGGTACTTCCATGTGGCCCGACAGCAGCACCGCCGCCGCGATCAAAGAGATATTCAGCAAGGCAGGAGTCAGAGCAGGCACCAGGAAGCGGTCGAAGGTATTGAGGATTCCGCCGGCCAGGGCCGTCAGCGAGATCAGCAGGACGTAAGGAAAGGTAATCCTCAGCATCTCCGCCGACAACCAGAACTCGGGACGGCCCTCGATCAGCCAGCCGGGCGCAAAGATGGCAAGAACCACCGGCGCGGCCAGCACGCCAACTGCGGTCAGAGCCAGTAAAATACTGGCCAGCGTTCCGGTGACGTGGTCGATCAGTTCCCGCAGGGCGCGACGGTCGCCGGTTGCCCTGACTTCGGACAAAACCGGCACGAACGCCAGTGAAAACGACCCCTCGGCAAACAGGCGCCGCATGAAATTGGGTATTTTGAACGCCAGGAAAAAGGCGTCGGTTTCGCCGCTGGCGCCGAAATAGCGGGCGAAGACCATGTCCCGGATAAAGCCGAGAATCCGTGACGTAATGGTCGCGGTGCCTACCTTGGCTGTGGATTTAAGAAGCTGCAATTGATGATTGACCCAACAGGTAAAAAATAAGATAATGTCCGGCTTGATTTTTGAACTTTTTTGTTTTGGAGAACGACCTTGGCCAACAGTTTATCAGCTCGTAAAAGAGCACGTCAGTCGGAACGCAATCGCCGCCGCAACGCGAGCGCGCGGTCCCACGTCCGCTCATCCATCAAGAGCGTGCTGCGGGCTATTGAAGCAGGCGACAAGAAAGCCGCTGAAGCCGCTTATAAAGCCGCAGTGCCCGCGATCGATCGCTCGGTGTCCAATGGCATCATGCCGAAGAACAAGGCAGCCCGGCATAAATCACGCCTGAACAAACACGTGCGAGCCCTGTAATTCGCGCGCCAGGATTTAGCCTGGCACCCTGAAATGGAAAAGCTCTGCCATTGGCGGGGCTTTTTTATTGCTATTTTTCAGGAATCGTAAGGGTCTTCAGGAAATTCCGCAGTGTCCGGCACGGGCGTTGCTGCAGTTTCCTCCTCATCTGCCAGCACCTCCAGTTCCTGTGAGACGCGCTGCGTCAGCTCTTCCGTTCCTGTCTTGGTGACCGAAGAAATCAGCATCCACGGATCTTGCCAGCGCAATTCCTCCACGACTTCTTCAGCGCGTTGCCGGGCCTCACCCGGCGGCAGCAGGTCCGCTTTGCTGAAAACCAGCCAGCGAGGTTTTTCCATCAGGCCCGGATCGAACTTTTGCATCTCGGCTTCAAGTTGTCTGACCTGCTCCACCGGGCTTACATCCAGGGCAAGTGGCGCAAGGTCCACGAGGTGTAACAACAGCCGGGTGCGCTGCAGGTGCTTCAGGAACTGGATGCCCAGCCCTGTACCTTCGGCCGCGCCTTCGATCAGTCCGGGAATGTCGGCAATGACAAAGCTGCGTTCGATATCGATGCGGACGACACCCAGGTTCGGATATAGCGTTGTAAACGGATAGTCGGCAACCTTCGGACGCGCTGCCGACACGGTGCTGATCAGTGTTGACTTGCCCGCATTGGGAAATCCGAGCAGGCCGACATCGGCCAGCACCTTCAATTCCAGGTGCAGTTCATGCTGTTCACCCGGCTCGGCCGGAACGGTTTGCCTTGGTGAGCGATTGGTGGAACTCTTGAAATGAACATTTCCCAGCCCGCCTTTACCGCCTCTTGCCACCAGCAACTGCTGGCCGTGTTCGGTGACATCCCCCATGTGCTCGCCCGATTCGGCTTCGGGTACTATCGTTCCCAGGGGCACCCGGATAACCACGTCCTCACCACTTTTGCCGGTCATGTTCCGGCCGGAACCGCCCTGCCCGTTCTGGGCCTTGTATTTGCGTAAGTGACGGAAATCCACCAGCGTATTCAATCCGGAATCGCCTTCCAGGTACACGCTGCCCCCACGCCCGCCATCGCCGCCATCCGGGCCGCCATACTGGATGTAT
>JARFQZ010000267.1 GCA_029287515.1 Lysobacterales bacterium | reverse complement strand
AACTATAACTTTGCAGAGAGCATTCTGGTCCAGGATGCCGACATAACCAGTGATGTCTTTGTCCTGACCTATACGCGAGCCTTTTCTCTGGCTGACCGTTATGCACAGATCTGGGTCAATCCGATTTTCGGAGCGGTCGATGGCAGCGGTTCGGTGGTCAATCCTTCCACGGGAAATACGATAGCACTTGAATCTGATGCCCGCGGTCTAGGCGATCTGCTCGTTAATTTTAAGGTGGGATTGATTGGTACGCCGGCTTTGAAGCTGCCTGAATTTGCGGCTCAACCGCAAACATTTCAACTCTCCGCCTTTGGCTCGATATCTGCCCCAATCGGCGAATATGACAGCGACCGACCGCTCAACCTGGGTACCAATGTCTGGGCTTTTCGACTTGGCGTGCCGATGGTGCTGCCGTTTAAGTTGTTTGAAAAGCCCGCTTTTTTCGAATTTTTCCCGAGCGTGGCATTTTATACCGACAACGACGATCCGACGCTCGGTGCTGATGTGAGAGCACAGGATCCACTCTATATGATTGAAAGTCACTTGACCTATAATTTCACCCCAAAGTTGTGGGGAGGTCTCGATTTGCGTTATCGCTATGGTGGCGCAACCACCACGGATGGAATATCCGATGAGAACACTCAGGATGTGCTCGGCGGCGGGATATCCATCGGTTACAGTTTTCATCCTGCTATCTCAATGCAGGCCAGCTGCGGCCAGGTCTTGTCTGAAAAAGACGGCAGTGACCTTGACATGGTACGGGTCAAGTTAGCGTTGATGTTTTAAAAAGAAGGGGTGCTATCTGAGTATACAAGATTGTTGGCTGAGATTTACTAATCTACTGCTTTATTTCAAACAGCTGCATACAGCGGAAGGAAAATATCTGTCTAGCCTTTCTGCATTGAAACACGCTTCTGTCGAGCATCACCTCCCTCAGCCCAACATAAGGAGATCAAAAAAAATGAATAGATTTAGGCTTTTCCTCGCTGCCTGCACGATCTTGCCGCTGGCATTTTCAAATGTTTCCAATGCTTTCGACACGGCGGGGGCGCAGACCGGAGCCTTTACCGGGCGTCCGTATTCGCCCTATGCCGATCGAGCTTTTCCAATCAATGTCTATTTCGGGGACACCCATGTACATACGGGACTCAGTGCTGATGCCGGGGGTGGTGGAACACGCCTGTTGCCGCGTGATGCCTACCGGCTTGCCCGCGGCGAACAGATTATGTCCAACACTGGTCAGCCGGTGAAACTATCTCGCCCGCTCGACTTTTACATGATCACCGATCATTCGGATGCAATGGGCGCTATTATCGACATCATCGGCGGTGCGCCAAACATCGTAGCTGATGAACAGGGGCGACGTTACCACGAGGCTTTCGTAGAGGGCGGGCCCGCGGCGCAGCAGGCCGTGTTTGAGATGATCGCGGCCTTTGCACAGGGGACCATATCTCCCGCATTGAACTATCAGCCAGGCAACCCGGCCTACGAAAGGGTCTGGAACGACATTATCGCGGCAGCCGAGGAATTCAACAATCCAGGGACTTTTACTACCTTCATCGCCTATGAATGGACCTCACTGGTGCAGGGAAACAATCTGCATCGCAACGTCATTTTCCGGGACGGGCCGGATAGAGCGGGACAAGTCTTGCCATACACGACCACGCCTCCCGTGGGCTCGCCTAATCCGCGTGAACTCTGGACCTGGATGAAGAACTACGAGGAAAAGACAGGCGGTCGTGTACTCGCCATCCCCCATAACGGCAACTTATCGAACGGATGGATGTTTCCGTTGCGCGACGATTTTGCCGAGGGCGCCCCTCTTGATGCCGCCTATGCTGAGGCGCGCCAGAAATGGGAACCTCTTTATGAGGCTACTCAGATCAAAGGTGACGGCGAGGCACATCCCGCCCTCTCGGTCGATGACGAATTCGCCGATTTCGAGACCTTCGACTACGGCAATCTCGATGCATCCGAGATTAAGACTCCGGAGATGTTGCCGGGTGAATATGTTCGATCCGGCCTCAAGCGCGGCCTGCAAATGCAGGTCGAACTAGGTGCAAACCCTTTCAAGTTTGGCCTTGTCGGTGCCTCGGACACCCATACCGGGATGACAACAGTTGAGGAAGACAATAATTTCCACAAATTCACCTCTTACGAACCGGGCCCCGAGCGTTCGCTGCATGAAGCCAAGAAGGCCGCAGATGGCACGCCCGTTCTCTGGGGCTGGAGCTATGGAGCGTCGGGTCTAACTGCCGTATGGGCAGAAGAAAACAGCCGCACAGCGATCTGGGACGGCATGAAACGACGGGAAGTTTACGCCACCACCGGACCGCGCATGCGTGTACGCTTTTTCGGTGGTTGGAACTTCACGGAAGCTGATATATTACGCCGCGATCTCGCAATTCAGGGCTACAGCCGTGGAGTACCTATGGGAAGCGACCTTTTGCCTGGAGAGGGAGCACCGTCGTTCCTCGTCTATGCACTGCGTGATCCGATCGGGGCAAACCTTGACCGCATCCAGATCGTTAAGGGCTGGCTAGATGAGAACGGGGAGCAGCAAGAAAAGGTCTATGACGTCGTCTGGTCCGGTGGCCGTGTACCTGGCGATGACGGCAAGTTGCCGCCCGTCGGCTCTACGGTAGACCTCTCAATCCCATCGTGGACCAACACTATCGGCGCATCGGAACTCGGCACAGTGTGGACTGATCCCAATTTCGACCCTGCGCAACCGGCCTTCTACTACGCCCGGGTAATAGAGATTCCGACACCACGTTGGACGGCGTACGACGCGGTGAAATTCGATCTCGAAATGCCGGAAGATATCCCGCTTGTAGTCCAGGAGCGAGCCTACACTTCACCGATCTGGTATACACCTAAATGAGGTAAGCCTAAATGAAAGAGCTAGTATTCTTCATCATCGCTTGTCTGGTTGCTTCGTTTGCACAGGCCCAGGACGCCCCTTCGGCCCATCCCGGTAATCGGGATTATTCACCATATCCTGAACAGGACTTTCCTAATCGCGTCTTCTTTGGTGATACCCACAACCATACCACCTACTCGGCCGATGCCGGTATGATTGGCAACCGGCTGGGTCCCGACGAGGCCTATCGATTCGCCAAGGGCGAGACCGTCACCTCCTCTACCGGTTTGAATACGCGTTTGGCGCGGCCTCTTGATTTTCTCGTCATTTCTGACCACGCCGAGAACCTTGGGCTCGCCCCATTACTGGCCGATAAGGACGCAACTCTGATGTCCACCGAGTTCGGCCAGAAGCTCCGTGCCAGTGTCGATGCCGGCGATCCGGCCGGTGCCTGGGCGATTTGGTCGGAGTCTAAATCCACCGGGATAGACCCGCTCGGAGAGCACAAGGAGATCTATCGCACTGCGTGGTCGCGGATCACCCAAGCGGCAGAGGACCACAATCAGCCCGGGCTTTTCACTGCAGTCATCGGCTTCGAATGGACCTCCAATCCCGGTCGGAACAACCTGCACCGCAACGTGATTTTTCGCGGCGGCAAGAACAAAGCTGACACAATTATCCCGTTTTCGAACTTCGACTCGTTCGATCCCGAGGACCTCTGGCAGTGGATGGCAGAATTTGAAAAGAATACCGGTGATAAATTACTGGCCATACCCCACAATGGTAATCTTTCCAACGGATTGATGTTCGACGATATGACGCTGGTGTCGAAGAAACCGCTCGA
>JARFQZ010000203.1 GCA_029287515.1 Lysobacterales bacterium | reverse complement strand
AGAGGATTCTCCGCCTGGCTCCCAGGGGAGTGCACCCGCCGGGCAGGTTATTGATGCCGACGAAAATCATGAAACCCTGGCGAGGGAACAGGCTCCCCGAATGACGCTCGACCAGATCCAGGAGGAACTGGACATTCCAGTCCTGTCAGAACCCTGGACAGGCGATCTTGACGGCATGGTGGAACGGAGGCTGGTCAGGGTGCTCACCGTCTATGGCCTGGGAAGGTACTACGTGGATAACGGGCGCGAAAAGGGGATGACCTACGAGCTGATGAGGATGTTCGAGGACGAGTTGAACAAACGGTTCGGCAAAAAGACCCTGCGGTTGCACGTGGTGTTTATTCCCGTTGCGCGGGACGAGCTGATCCGTGGCCTGGTGGAAGGGCGGGGAGACATCGCGGCAGCCGGACTGACCATCACATCAGAGCGCCAGGGGCTGATCGAGTTTTCTGATCCGATGACCAGGCCCCTGTCGGAGATATTGGTTACCGGCCCCTCCGCACCGGAAATCAACCGGATCGAGGACCTCGCCGGGCGCGAGGTTTATGTGCGGGCCTCCAGCAGTTACCGGTCCAGCCTCGATTCCATCAACGAAAGGTTCCGGGATCAGGGGCTGGAAGAAATCGTCATCAGGGATATCTCTGAGCACCTGGAAGACGAAGACTTACTGGAAATGGTTAACGCAGGTTCGCTGGAATGGGCAGTGGTGGATGACTACAAGGGTGACATCTGGGCGGGCGTCTTCGAGAACCTGGTGGTGCGCAGGGACATCGAATTTCGCAGCGGCGGGCAGCTTGGTTTTGCCATTCGCAAAGAGAGTCCGCAGCTCAGGGATTTCGTCAATGGCTTCGTCAAGGGGCATCGCCAGGGGACTCTCAAAGGCAATATCCTGATCAAACGATACGTGGATAACTTCGACTGGTCGAAGAATATCCTGGGAGCGGCCGACTACGAACGCTTTCTGAAAGTCGTGGATATATTCGAGCACTACGGTAACCGTTACGGTATCGACTACCTGATTGTCACTGCCCAGGGGTACCAGGAATCCCAGCTGAAGCAATCTGCCAGGAGCAAGGCAGGGGCGGTCGGCATCATGCAGCTGTTACCCAGCACCGCGGCTGATCCGAATGTCGGCATCAGTGATATCTCCACCGCAGAGCAAAATATTCATGCGGGTATCCGCTACCTGGATTTCCTGCGAACCCGTTATTTCAGTGACTTGTGGATGGATGAATTCAACCGGACACTGTTTGCACTGGCTGCTTACAACGCGGGTCCCGCGCGTGTCGCAAAGTTACGGGAAAAGGCGGCCGCCCAGGGATACGACCCGGACAAGTGGTTCGATAACGTGGAAGTGGTCGCGGCGAAAGAAATCGGACGGGAAACCGTTCAATATGTCTCGAATATCCTGAAATATTACGTTGTCTACCGCCTGAGTATCGTGCGAACGCTGCAGAGACAGGCTGAGCGAAGACAACAGGGGATCAACTGAACTTTTCACTTTTGAATGACGGGGTAGAAAACATGTCTGACATGGCTTTTGAAGTAACGATCGATGCGCCTTATGCAGATGCGGTCAATCGGGTGGTTGAAGCGCTTAAGCAGGAGGGTTTCGGTGTCCTTACGAGGATCGATGTCCACGACACGCTTAAGGAGAAGCTGGACGTTGAGTTCCGTAACTACAGCATCCTCGGCGCGTGTAATCCACCGCTTGCGCACAAGGCGCTGAGCCACCGGCCCGATGCCGGGCTCATGCTGCCGTGCAACGTAATTGTTGAAGAGGTCGGGGAGGGCACGCTGGTGCGCATCGTCGATCCGGCGGCGATGATGCAGGCCGGTGGCCTGGAGGGTGATCCAACGATGGAGGAAGTTGGCGGCGAAGCTGGAGCCCGGTTGAAACGTGTGGCCGAAGCCCTGACCGGTTGAGAGTTCAGTCCCAACCTCGCCCGCCGGCGTGGTTTGCCGACTCGCTTGACGAGGCAGCGTACAGCATCAAAGATATAAAGCTATCTCATCCAGGAAATATTCCATGAACCGTGCCCCTAACACCGGGCTTCTGCTGCGCGCTGTCGGGCTGAGCATGAGGGTGAACCTGAAACAACGAAAAGATTTTCGATATCTTCAACAATCTGCAGCGTACCGAGTGGGATACGCTGATGTTTTTCTACGGTGTGATCATGTGCGTGGGCGGACTCGGCGCAACGACAGCCAATGTGATCGTCGGTTTCGCATCGGCCATCGTGGATAACATACCGGTGATGTTCGCTGTGCTGGAGATGAATCCTGACATGTCTCACGGCCAGTGGCTGCTGGTTACACTGACCGCCGGTGTCGGTGGATCGATGTTATCGATAGGCTCTGCTGCCGGTGTTGCCGTGATGGGGGCAGCGCGGGGGGTCTACACATTTTTCAGGCGCCTCAAGTGGTCCTGGGCCATCCTGCATGGCTATATCGCAAGTATCGCGACCCACTTTTGGGTTAATGCGGCTGCGTTCACCTGATGCGCGGGAGTAAAGAACAGAAGACTGGCCTGAGGAAGGAAATTGGCCAACTGGGATTCGGCGCAATCGCCCTGAACGGCACGATTGGTGCGGGCATATTTGCTTTGCCGGCCATTGCGCTGGAACGCGCGGGGCTGTTCAGCCCCTGGATTTATGTCGCCTGCGGAGTCCTGATCATGGCGATCGTGTTCGTGTTTGCACGCGTGGCCAGTTATTTCTCGGACACGGGTGGCCCGGTCACTTACGCGACCCGCGCATTCGGCCCATTTGTCGGTTTCCAGGCCGGTTGGCTGCTGACGCTATCCCGTGCTGCAGCTTTTGCGGCCAATGCCCACCTGATGGTCACCTACGCGGGCTGGTTCTGGCCACCGCTGGCCGACGGTGCGGCGCACCTTGTGGGTGTGGGCGTTGTCTGCGTGCTGCTCACCGCCATCAATATCGTCGGCATCAAACAGGGCATGATGGCTATTTTTGCCCTCACGGTGCTCAAGCTGTTACCGCTGGTGCTGCTCGTATTCCTTGGGGTCAGCCAGACCAACCCGGAAATTTTCGCCGCGGCGGATATCCCGCCACTGGATTCCCTGGGCGAGACGATGCTGATCGTTTTCTACGCCTTTGTCGGATTCGAGAGCGCCGTGATACCGGCAGGAGAGGCCCGTCATGCCAAGAGGGATATCCCGCTGGCCCTTGTGCGCACCATCCTTGCCATTACCGTTTTCTATTTTCTGATCCAGATAGTCACGATTTCGGTCGCACCGGAGATGGCCGGCAGCCGGACCCCGCTCGCTGACGTGGCCATGATCCTGATGGGATCGGTCGGCGCGGGGATCCTGACCATGGGCGCGGTTTTCTCCATTACCGGCAACCTCACCTCCAGCATGCTCTCAGCGCCCAGGATGCTGT
>JARFQZ010000182.1 GCA_029287515.1 Lysobacterales bacterium | reverse complement strand
TTCAACTTACGCCTCGTCATCATCAGGCTTGGAATAATTGAATTTTTCCCAGTAATCATCGACCGTTTCCTTCATCTCTTTGTGCAACAGCAGTATCCCGATGATATTGGGGATCGTCATCAGCGCGATCGCGATTCCGGAGAATGTCCAGATGATGGTTGTGTCGATAATCGCCGCGGCGAAGAACCCCAGCACGTAAAGTACCCGGTAGTATCGGACGTACTCCGTGCCCCACAGAAAAGTGACCGCGCGGTCTCCGTAGTAGGACCAGGCGATGGCCGTTGAAAACGCGAACAGCAACAGGCTGATCGGAATGATGTAGCGTCCCTTTTCGCCGAGGAATCCACGGCCAAAGGCTTCGGTTGTCAGTGGCGCACTGTGGATCAGGGATCGCCCGTTTACCTGCAAGTCGCTGGAGGCATTGAAGATCCTGCCGTTTTCGACCGGGACCGTGCCGCTGAACAGGCTGCCCGAAGCGCTGTCCGAAAACAGCACGTCCTCGGCCACCGAGCGGGCATGCAAGACAGTGACTTCGCCCTGTACCTGGCCGTCGACGATGTGAAGCGGACCGCTGAACGGCCGGGCATTCGAATCGAGTGCCGGATTCAGGAACCCGGCCAGTTCCTGTTGATGTTCCGGCAGGGAGTCTTCGTATTTCCCGCTGATGATCACCAGGTCGGCCCGCTGGAACAGGTTATCGTGTTTTTCGTTCCAGACCCCGGAGGAGAGCAGCACCAGGCCGGTCAGGGTGCAGATAATGATGGTGTCGATGAACGGTTCGAGTATGGCGACCATGCCTTCCGACACCGGGTGATCCGCCTTGGCCGCGGCATGCGCGATAGGAGCGCTGCCCTGGCCGGCCTCATTCGAAAACAGGCCACGGTTAACGCCACGGTTGAAAGCATAGGCGATGGTTGCACCGAGAAAGCCGCCGGTGGCGGATGAACCGGTGAATATGTCGCCCATGATGGCCGCCATCGATGGTGCGATGTTTTCGGCGTTGGCGAAGATCACCGATAACGCGCCGAAGAAATAGATCACGGCCATGAGCGGGACCAGCTTCGACGTGGTAGCCGCAATGCGCTTGATGCCGCCGAGGATGATCATCGCCAGCAGGACCGAGAGCACCAGCCCGGTGATTGCGGGGTGGATACCGAAGGCCGCCAGCATCGAGTTTGAAATGCTATTGATCTGGGGCATGTTGCCCGTGCCGAACGAGGAAATGATCGTTGCAAGCGCAAAAAGCACCGCCATCCACTTCATGTTCAGCCGGTTTTTCATGTAGTACATCGGTCCGCCCGCCGCCGAGCCGTCTTCCGTGAACTCGCGGTATTTGTGGGAAAGCGTGACTTCGACGAACTTGGTGGTCATGCCCAGCATGGCAGTCACCAGCATCCAGAACAGTGCGGCCGGTCCGCCCAGGTGGATGGCCAGCGCCACGCCCGCGATGTTGCCGGTACCGACCGTGCCTGAAAGCGCGGTGGTCAGGGCCCTGAAATGCGACGTGTCCCCCTTTGCGCCTTTTTCGTCGTACTTGCCCGTGACCATAAAAAAGGCATGCCGGAAATAGCGGACCTGGGGGAATTTAAGGTACAGGGTGAAAAAAAGACCCGTACCGAGCAGAAGGTATACGAACCAGTTCGAGCCACCAATGTAGCCGTCAATCGTGGCGAAAATTTCATTCAATGCTTGCATGGCAGTCCCTCTTGAGCGCGCCCATCATAACCCGAGTGGCTATTTTTTGAATTCCGGATTGACCCTTGCCCGCTATTGGATGAAGATAAATGGTTGAGAAAGGAGTTTTGAACATGACATGCAAGCTGACGATGACGCTGATTTCCGAGCACCAGGAAGGAAACTGCGGCGAGGACTGGAAATACGACCTGGAAGTCAAGGTCTTTCATGAGGGCCTCAAAGGTGAAGGCCAGCTCAGCGTGCCCAAACATACCCTGGAATCCGGGCCGGTCAGGGAGCCTTTCGGCTCACCCGAACCCCTGGCGGTATTCGAAGGTGAGTGCCTGACCGAGTTACTGGTGCGGATGCAGCTCACCGCCACCGAAGTTGACCTGTTCGTCAATGACGTTGGCAAGGCCAGCAAGGACATCCGCATCGCATGCCCCGGTCCGCGTGCAGAAAAGGTCACCAAGGAAGTCGATATTGCGGCTGGCGTCCGGGAGTCCCCTGCCATTTTGAATAAAAGCTCCGTTTTCACCGTTCGGGTGCGATTCACCCTGACCTGCGATTGAGTTTGAGACAAAGCGCATCCACTGTCCGATAAACCGCAGCGTTAACTGGCCCGGCGCAGGCTAGAATGGGGTGATGATGATAAGAAACCTTGCCGAAAACCAGCAGAAACTGTTCTGGGTGCTTCACCTGGGCGGTTGGCTTGCGTGGGGATTGATTGGCAAGTATGCATACACCCGGGCCATTTCAGAGGAAATGGTGCCCAACTACTTCCTTTACGTGATGATCATCAGCGGGGTCGGCCTCGTTTATTCGCTGGGTTTGCGTTACCTCTACCGGTTCATGTGGAGCAGGCCGCTCTGGCAACAGGCGATCACTTTTCTGCTGGGCAGCTCTGCAGCCGGTTATGCTTTTATCCAGACACGCGGATTCATCTATACCACCTGGTTTGAAAAGGCCAAGGACATGGAAGCCTGGGCCCACAAAATGGGTGACGCCGCCGAGATGCTGGAAAAAGTTTATTTCATGGAAAGCTTCACCATCGGTTGGCTACCGATGCTGGTCTGGAGCTTTCTTTACTTTGTCATCAAGTACTACCAGATCTTTCAGGAAGTCCAGAAGAGTGCGCTCAAGTCAGCCGCCATGGCCCATGAAGCGCAGCTCAAGATGTTGCGTTACCAGCTCAATCCGCATTTCCTGTTCAATACCCTGAACGCCATTTCCACGCTGATTCTCGAAAAGCAAACGGAACTGGCCAACCAGATGGTCACCAGGCTCTCCAGTTTTCTGCGTTACTCGCTGGACAACGACCCCATGCAGAAAATCACGCTGGACCAGGAAATCGCCGCGCTGAAGCTTTACCTCGATATCGAGAAGGTCCGTTTTGAAGATCACCTCAGCCTGGACCTGGATATCGGGGAAGAAGCTGCCCACGCCCTGATCCCCAGCCTGCTGCTGCAGCCCCTGGTCGAAAACGCCATCAAGTACGGAATTGCAAGGGCGGAAGAAGGCGGTCATCTGCGGATTGCCGCGAAGGTTTTTGCCGGTGATCTTCTGCTGGAATTGAGTGACGACGGACCGGGTGTCGAACTGGTGGAGGGGCTGATTCCCCACGCCAATGGTGTGGGCCTGCGGAACACCCGTGAGCGCCTGCAAGAATTGTATGGCAACAAGCATTCTTTCCGTCTAAGTGAGACCTCCCCGCACGGCCTGACAGTGAATATCCGGATTCCCTTCGAAACAGCCTTGAAATAGTCATCTGATTGCCCAAAACTTCAGTTAAGCTAAGAGATACATTTCACTTGACTGATTAGAGGATCTGCAGATGTCCGATTTTTCATTGAAACCGGGTGTAGTCACCGGTGAAGGCTATAAAACTCTTGTAGAGGCGGCAAAAGCCGGCGGGTACGCGCTGCCTGCCGTAAACGTCGTCGGCACCAACAGCATCAACGCTTGCATGGAGGCGGCTGCCAGGGCCAACTCGGACATTATCATCCAGTTGTCTAACAGCGGCGGTGCGTTCTTTGCCGGCGCCGGAATGGAGGACAGCTTCAAGGCCAAGGTGCTTGGCTGCGTTTCAGCTGCAAAGCATGCACACTTGCTGGCGGAACACTACGGTGTCTGTGTCGCCATGCATACCGACCACGCCAACCGTGCATTGATCCCCTGGATCGAAGCGCTGCTGGACGAAGGCGAAGCGTATTATGAAAAGCACGGCAAACCCCTGTTCAGTTCACACATGCTGGACCTGTCGGCCGACCCCATTGATTTCAACCTGAGCGAATGCGCCCGTATCCTGGAGCGCATGGCGAAGATCGACATGTCACTGGAAATTGAACTGGGCGTCACCGGTGGCGAGGAAGACGGCATCGGCAGTGAATTCGACGAAGCGGCCGATAACTCCAAGCTCTACACCCAGCCCGAGGATGTTCTGCAGGCTTATGATCTGCTCAACCCGATCGGGCATTTTTCGGTGGCGGCCTCGTTTGGCAACGTGCACGGCGTTTACAAGCCCGGCAACGTCAAGCTGCGCCCGGAAATCCTGAAGAATTCACAAAACCTGGTCCCGCAAACGCACAACACGGGCCCGAATCCGCTGCACCTGGATTTCCAGGGCGGTTCCGCATCAGAAAAAGCCAAGATCACCGAATCCGTGGGCTACGGCGTGTTCAAGATGAACATCGACACCGACACCCAGTTTGCGTTCTCCGAACCGGTTGGTCAGTTCGTTAACGAGAATCCCAAGGCC
>JARFQZ010000167.1 GCA_029287515.1 Lysobacterales bacterium | reverse complement strand
GATCTTCCTCAATCAGAGAGAAGGGCGCTAGAAAAGGCAGGGGCATCCATGCTGATCCGGTTTTTCTTCATGCTGCGCGAAGGCGGACTCAAAGTGTCCATCACGGAATTCCTGACCCTTCTGGAAGTGCTGGAGAAACGGGTATGCGGCTACAGTGTCGATGAGTTCTACTATCTTTCCCGGGCCTCTTTGGTCAAGGATGAAGCATACTATGATCGATTTGATCGCGTGTTTTCAGAGCATTTCAAGGGAATTAAAGCCATTTTTGGCGATGATGATGCGGAAATCCCCGAAGATTGGCTGCGCCGGCACTATGAGCGCCTGTTGTCGGATGAAGAAAAGGCCATGGTGGAATCACTGGGCGGCTGGGAAAAGCTGATGGAGACTATCCGTCAGCGGCTGGAAGAACAGAAAGAACGCCACGAGGGGGGAAGCAAGTGGATCGGCACAGGTGGAACCTCTCCATTTGGCGCCTACGGTTACAACCCGGAAGGTATTCGCATCGGCCAGGAAGGATCACGTCATCGGCGCGCCGTGAAAGTCTGGGACAAGCGAGAGTTTCGCAACCTCGACGATACGATCGAACTGGGCACACGTAACCTGAAAGTGGCCCTGCGCCGTCTGCGGCGTTTTGCGCGGGAAGGCGCTGCAGATGAGCTGGATTTGCACGATACGATCGAATCAACGGCCCGTAATGCGGGCATGCTCGATATAAAGATGGTGCCGGAGCGGCATAATGCCGTGAAGGTTCTGCTGTTTCTGGACGTCGGCGGCTCGATGGATGATCACGTGCGGGTTTGTGAAGAGCTGTTTTCAGCGGCGCGCGGCGAGTTCAAGCACCTGGAGTATTTTTACTTCCATAACTGCGTCTACGAGGGCGTCTGGAAAGACAACGCGCGCCGCCATTCGGATCGCACGCCGCTGATGGATGTGTTGCACAAGTACTCTGCCGACTACAAGCTGATCCTGGTGGGTGATGCGACCATGAGCCCCTATGAAATCCATTACCCGGGCGGCAGCGTGGAGCACTGGAACGAGGAGGCTGGCTCCACCTGGATGCAACGGCTGCTGGCAACTTATCCCAAGGCCATCTGGCTCAACCCGGAACCACGGCAGCGCTGGGAATACACGCCTTCCATACGCATGATGTCGGAACTGATGGAGGAGCGGATGTTTCCGCTGACGGTGCGCGGTCTGGAAGACGCAATGCGTGAACTGAGCTAAGATTGTTTCAATGGACAATCCCACCACGCTGCTCGTAGCCATCATGTACGTCACGATCGTGGCGACCGGTCTGGTGAACGTGCTGATGGCGCTCTCGGATATCGTTGGGGGTAAAAGCAAATCCGACAGCCTGCATACCGGGTGGTTGGTGTTGCTGCTGCTTGCTTATCTGAATTTTTTCTGGGAAACCACCGCCATCCTGGACATCGAAGGCTGGAATTTCCTTGCCTTCATCAGCTTTATCATCGGTCCGATCGTGTTGCTGTTCGCCTCCAGCCTGGTTACTTCGCCAAAAGAGGTCGATGAAGCACCAATGGGTTCGTACTACTTCGAACAGGGGCGAAGATTTTTCCTGCTGCTTTGCCTGGTGCAGGCCTGGATCATTGGTCTGGATGTAGTATTCGACACGATTAGCTACGCGACCTACACGACGGGGGCTATCGCCGCTGTGTTCCTGGTCCTCATGGTATCGAAAAACCACCGCCTCCACGTCGCGGGCCTGGGCGTCCTGTTGCTGGCATTTTTAATTCGTATCGTTTTCAGGGCGGCTGCCGGTTAACGGAAAAATAGAGTCATTTCTCTGCAACCGGTGTAGAGTTCACCGTTCAAGTTATCTTACGGCAGCAGGAGCCGGGAATTGTCATGACAGAACCACCAAACAAGCGCAGCAGCTATACACGTAAAGACCTTGAGACCTGTGGTTTGGGTGAGTTGTTCGGGCCGGAAACCGCGAAGCTGCCGACGGGCAACATGCTGATGATCGACCGGATCATCGACATCAACAGCGACGGTGGTGAGCACGGCAAGGGCTCGATCACCGCGGAACTCGATATTCGTCCGGACCTGTGGTTTTTTGATTGTCACTTCGTCGACGATCCCGTGATGCCGGGATGCCTCGGTCTCGACGCCCTCTGGCAGTTGTGTGGTTTCTTTCTCTCCTGGTCCGGCTGCAAGGGCAAAGGCCGGGCGCTGGGTGCAGGGAGTGTAAAATTCACCGGCCAGATTCTGCCCACAGCAAGCAAGGTGACTTACCAGTTGACCATGAAGCGGGTCATACTGCGCCGATTGAGCATGGTCATTGCCGATGGTACGGTTGCGGTCGATGGCCGCCAAATCTATTCAGCTGAAGACCTGAAGGTCGGCCTGTTTTTGTCCACTGACAGTTTTTGAGGTATTTATGCGCCGCGTAGTCGTAACGGGTATGGGAATTGTGTCCTGCCTTGGGAACACGAAAGAAACAGTGACGGATTCCCTGCGTAACAGCATTTCCGGCATCACATTCAACGAGTCTTACCGCGAGATTGGATTGCGCAGCCAGGTGTCCGGCTCAGTCGACATTGACCTGGCGGCACTGATCGACCGAAAGCACAAGCGGTTCATGGGCGATGCCTCATCGTTTGCTTATGTCTCGATGCAACGAGCCATCGAAGATTCCGGGCTTGAAGAAAATGACATTTCCAATGTTCGCACGGGCCTGATTGCCGGCTCCGGTGGTGCTTCTAGTTCGAACATTGTCTCGGGCGCAGACACCTTGCGCGAAAGGGGCGTGCGCCGTGTCGGTCCATACCTGGTGCCGAAGTGCATGAGTAGCACGGTTTCTGCCTGCCTGGCTACGCACTTCAAAATCCTGGGGCTCAATTACTCGGTCACCTCCGCCTGTGCGACCAGCACCCACTGTATTGGTGCGGCGGTGGAGCAAATCCAGTGGGGCAAGCAAGATGTTATGTTCGCCGGCGGCGGCGAGGAAGAGAACTGGAGCCTGGCCATGATGTTCGACGGCATGGGGGCCTTGTCGTCGAGCTATAACGATAATCCGGCGATCGCGTCTCGGGCGTATGATGCCAACCGGGACGGATTCGTCATCGCCGGCGGTGGCGGCATGGTCGTGCTGGAGGAACTGGAGCACGCCAGGGCACGTGGTGCGAAGATTTATGCAGAAATTGTCGGTTATGGCGCCAGCTCCGACGGTGACAACATGGTTGCTCCTTCCGGGGAGGGGGCTGTGAGATGCATGCGGCAAGCCCTGGAAAGCGTTGAGGGGCCCATCGACTACATCAATACACACGGCACCAGCACGCCGGCAGGCGATATCGCCGAGCTGGACGCCATGCGCGAACTGTTCGGTGAGAGCATGCCGCCTTTCAGTTCCAGCAAGTCGCTTTGCGGCCACTCACTCGGCGCAGCTGGCGTGCAGGAAGCCATTCACTGCCTGCTGATGATGGAGCAGGATTTCATGGCCGGTTCAGCCAATATTTCCGAGCTTGATCCGGGCGCCGAGGGTCTGCCGGTGTTACTCGAAACCCGGCAGAACACGCCATTGAACCGGGTCATGAGCAACAATTTCGGCTTTGGCGGCACCAATGCCAGCTTGGTTTTCCAGAAGGTCTAGAAATCAAAGCACCGCTGTTTTAGCAATCGGGTCAGCGCATCGCCGCAAAGCATTCGATTTCCACTCTTGAATCCAGCGCCAGCCCACTGGAACCCAGTGCGCTGCGTGCCGGCGGATTGACCGGAAAATACGTCATGTAAACTTCGTTCATCGCGCCCCACTCAGCGATGTCCGCCAGGAATACCGTGCACTTGACGACCTCGCTCATCGAGGAACCGTATTTCTCGAGGCTGGCCTTGATGTTTTCCATCGCCTGCCGGGTTTCGCCCTGGATGCCCCCTTCAGCCAGTTCCGAGGTGCCGGGGATATTGCCAATCTTGCCAGACAGGTAGAGCATGTTTCCGACCCGGACGGCGTCCGAGAATGGAAGCTGCATGTCGGGGTTGGAACTGTAATGCTCGATTTCCAACTCGCCGGCGGCCACTGGTCCGCACAATAAGACGGACAGGCCCAACAGGGTAAGAATTACGGATTTCATTGTTTTCCTCCTCGTCAGCGTTTCAGGGCGCACTCATCAGTTCAATGGCGGATATCACCGTGGCTTCGACGCCTGACTTGATACTGGGTTCGGGTTCAATGACGAAAAATGGTGAGTGGTGGGATGGCGCGTTTTCTACCCTGTCTTCAGGTGTTCCGCCCACCGCAAAATAAACACCTTTAACCCCGAGTTCCGGCTGAACGAAGTAGGCAAAGTCCTCCGCCCCCATGCCGTTGCGGGGAGTCAGCTGGACGTATTCCTCGCCCATCACCCGGGTGACAGCGGCCAGCACGCGTTCAGCCGTAGCCCGGTCGTTGATGGTCGGTGGCGTCGTTTCTACAGGTGAGCGGTGCACTTCGGGCAGCAGGTCTTCAGGAACGCCGAATGAACGCGCAACGCCCTCGGCCACCCGGTCGATGCCGTCGAGCAATTTCAATCTGACTTCCGGGTCATCGGAGCGAACCGTCAGTTGCATTTCGACGCGGTCGCTGATGATGTTGTGCTTGGTGCCGCCCTGGATGGCGCCGACGGTAATGACGCCCGATTCAAGCGGCGAGATGGTACGGCTGACCAATGACTGCAGGGTGACGACGATCTGCGAGGCTACCAGCACAGGGTCGATGCCCTTGTGCGGGGAGGCGCCGTGAGTACCCACGCCGTGCACGATGATGTCGACGGAGTCCGAGCTGGATGCCACCGCCCCGGGCGGAATTTCAACCATGCCTGAGGCAATCCCGGCTGCGACGTGAAAGGCTATCGCGTATTCCGGTTTCGGGAAGCGCTGGTAGAGGCCATCGTCCAGCATCGCGCGGGCGCCGGAGATGCGCTCTTCGGCCGGCTGACCAATCAGTACCAGGGTGCCCGACCACTGGTCGCGCCTTGCTGCCATCTGCCTGGCGGTGCCCACTAGGGCGGTGATATGCACATCGTGGCCGCAGGCGTGCATCACGGGATATTCCTTGCCGTCCGGCCCCACCTGGACCGCCGTGGAAATGTAGTCCAGATCGTTGTCTTCCTTCAGTGGCAGTCCGTCCATGTCGGCCCGGATCATCAGGGTTGGCCCGTCACCGTTTTCCATGACTGCGACGATGCCGGTGCCGCCGACGCCCTCGGTGACTTCATAACCCAGATTCCTGATTTCAGCCGCCAGCCTTTTTGCCGTTTCGAACTCAAAGTTCGACAGTTCGGGATTCTGGTGAAAATGAACGAACAGTGCTTCGAGGTTCTGGTCATAATCCGAAGCGATCGAACTGCGTAAATCATCGGCGGCATTGAGCATGGGCGCAAAGGCCAGAAAAGAGGTGAGCAGGGATACAGGCAGTGGCTTCATTCGGTTCTCCGGAACGGCAAAAAAGCGTAAGCCTAAGGGTTCAAGGCCATCCGCGCCAATTTTACGCCCGTTTGTCACGAAAACCTTATAGAATTCCGTCACTATGGCGAAATTTACTCCTGTTGAAGTATTTGACCTGGTTATTTTCGGCGGCGCGGGCGACCTGGCCATGCGCAAGCTGATGCCTGCCCTTTATCATCGGGACAGTGACGGCCAGTTACCGGAGGGCTGCCGGGTCATTTCGGTTGGCAGGCGCGACCTGTCACACGCAGAATTCCTGGGTAAGGTCGAGGCGTCCCTGCAAAGTGCTCTCGACAAGGATGAATTCTCACCGGCCCTGTGGCAGTCGTTTTCCCGGCGATTGCAGTACATACGGACAGACGCCACGGACCATTCGAGTTGGCAGGGCCTGAAAGCCGCGCTGGACGGGTACGAGGACCGTATCCGGGTGGTGTACCTGGCAACCATTCCTTCGCTGTTTGGGACCATTGCAACCGGTTTCAGGAAAAGTGGTTTGATCCATGACAATGTTCGGATCGTGCTGGAAAAACCGGTGGGCAGGGACTACCAGTCAGCGAGGGAAATCAATGATGAAGTCGGCGAGTGCTTTGAAGAAAACCAGATCTTCCGGATAGATCACTACCTCGGCAAAGATACGGTTCTGAACCTGCTGGCCTTGCGTTTTGCCAACTCCCTGTTCGAACCTTTATGGAATCGCGGCAATATCGATCATGTGCAGATCACGGTAGCCGAGGAGCTTGGCGTAGGGGGGCGTATTGAGTTCTATGACCAGGTCGGCACCCTGCGCGACATGGTCCAGAATCACCTGATGCAATTGCTGTGCCTGGTCGCCATGGAGCCGCCCATCAGCCTGAGCCACGAGGAGTTGCGCGCCGAAAAAATCAAGGTGCTGAGGGCCCTGCGCCCGATCACGCCGGAAAACGTCAAGCAGGTCACGGTCCGCGGACAATATACCGCCGGCGAGGTCGCCGGGGAATGGGTCGAAGGCTACCAGGAGGAGCTCAGCCAGCAGCACGCGAGCGACACGGAGACTTTCGTGGCCATCAAGGCCGAAATCGATAACTGGCGTTGGGCCCAAACGCCATTCTACCTGCGCACCGGCAAGCGGCTGGCGAGCAAAACCTCGGAAATCGTGGTGCAATTCCGGCCGGTCGCCTTCTCCATCTTTCCGCCCGATTCAGGCGGGCTCGAACCCAACCGGCTGGTGATCCGCTTGCAACCCGACGAGGGCGTGCAGCTCCGCATCGTGACCAAGGAGCCCGGCCCGGGCGGTTTCAGGCTGCGCTCGCTGCCGCTCAACCTGAGTTTCTCCGATACCTACCCG
>JARFQZ010000119.1 GCA_029287515.1 Lysobacterales bacterium | reverse complement strand
CAACTGGCTGAGAACATGGGTATCGGGGGACTGCGCATCGGCGATGGCTTCGAAGACTGGGCCTCGATCACACACCAGCTGGTGAACCGGCCCCGCCAGGCCAGAGTGGAACGGAAAACCAACGAAACGGATATCCGGGTGTCCGTGGACCTGGATGCAGGCGGAAGCAGCGAAATCGGAACCGGAATCGGTTTTTTCGACCACATGCTGGATCAATTGGCGAGCCACGGCGGCTTCCGGCTTGAACTGAGCTGCCAGGGCGATCTCGAGATCGATGAGCACCACACTGTGGAAGACTGCGCATTGGCGCTGGGCCAGGCTCTGGATTCTGCGCTGGGCGACCGCAGAGGAATCGGGCGCTACGGCTTCGTGCTGCCGATGGACGAGTCACTGGCGCAAGTAGCCATTGACCTGTCGGGACGGCCGGCGCTGGTGTTCGAGGCAGAATTCCCCCGCGACAACGTGGGTGCATTCTCCACCGAAATGGTGCGGCACTTCTTCGCTTCGCTCAGCCAGTCCCTGGGTGCTGCAATCCACCTGCAGGTCACTGGTGAAAATACGCACCACATGGTTGAGGCCCTGTTCAAGGGCGCCGGCAGGGCATTGAAACCGGCATTGGCCAGGCAGGGTAACGAGTTGCCGAGCACGAAGGGAATGCTCTGATGTCCGTTGCGGTAGTCAATAGCGGCGGAGCCAATATCTCGTCGGTGCTGCATGCCCTGCACCGCCTGGGAGCAGAGCCTGAATTTACCGATGATGCCGCTACCATCCGGTCGGCGGACCGGGTCATCCTGCCGGGTGTTGGCGCGGCCGGCCGGGCCATGGAAGTGCTTGGAGAACACGGGCTGGTCCATACCCTTCGCGAGCTCACCCAACCGGTGCTTGGCATCTGCCTGGGCATGCAATTGCTTTTCGATTCCTCAGAAGAAGATAACGCGCAGCTGCTGGGCATCATTCCGGGGCGGCTGCGGAAGCTGGAAGAAACCGCGGAACTCAGGGTTCCGCACATGGGCTGGAACTCGATCATCAGCCAGAAAGCAGACAGCCTGAGCGATCGCCTCAACGGCAAATGGTTTTATTTCGTACATTCTTACGCAGCGCCGGTGAATGAATGGACCTTGTCCACCAGCCGGCACGGCAGCACGTTCAGCGCCATTGTTCGCAAGGACAATTTCTACGGCGCCCAGTTTCACCCGGAACGGTCGGCCGGCGCCGGCGCCGAACTGCTGCGCGGATTCCTGGAGCACCCCCTGCCATGAGCGTTCAGATTATCCCCGCCATCGATTTGCTGGACGGCAGTTGTGTCCGCCTGATGCACGGCGACTTCAAAAAATGCAAAGTCTACGAACTCGACGCTGCCAGGCTGGCTGCAACCTATGCAAAAGAAGGGGCGAAATGGTTGCACGTGGTTGACCTGGCCGCATCCCGCGACGGCGCGGATGCCGACACCAGGCCCCTGTTCAGGTTGCTGGAACTCGCAGAACAGTCGGTTCAGACCGGTGGCGGAGTCAGAGGCGAAACCGACATCAGCATGCGCCTGGATCACGGCGCCGACCGGGTGGTGGTTGGAAGCCTGTCGGTAAATGAGCCCGACACCTTTGCCGATTGGCTCAGCCGGTTTGGACAGGACCGCCTGGTAGCCGCCCTCGATGTGCGGATCGATGAGGACGGAATACCCTGGCCACGAACCCATGGTTGGACGAGAGGTTCGGAACAGTCACTCTGGTCGCTACTCGATTTTTATTCGGACAAGGGACTCAGGCACCTGCTGTGCACCGACATCAGCCGGGATGGCGCGATGTCCGGTCCCAACCTGGACCTCTATTCAGAAATTACGTCGCGTTATCCCGATATGCTGTTGCAGGCTTCCGGCGGAGTCAGCGGTTTGCTGGACCTGCAAAAACTCAATGGCACCGGGGCACACTCGGCGATCACCGGCAAAGCCCTGCTGGAAGGCTGCTTTACGGTCGCCGAAGCCATGGAGGCGCTGAAATGACCGGCGAGAAGCACACCACGGTGGCACGCCGGATCATCCCCTGCCTGGACGTCCGTGACGGGCAGGTCGTCAAGGGCGTACAGTTCCGGGATCACCGCGTGATGGGCGACATCATCGAGCTGGCCGCGCGCTATCGCGACGAAGGCGCCGATGAACTGGTGTTCTACGACATCACCGCCAGCCCCGAGGGCCGCAGCGTGGACGTGGACTGGGTGCGGCGGGTTTCCGAGACCATCGATATCCCGTTTTGCGTGGCGGGAGGCATCCGAAGCGTGGAAAGCGCGGCACTGGTGCTGTCCCAGGGCGCTGACAAGATTTCAATCAACACACCCGCATTAGAACGGCCCGGCCTGATCAATGAACTGGTCAAGGCCTTTGGCAGCCAGTGCGTGGTGATCGGGGTCGACTCCATCGCCGACGGCGGCCGGCATACAGTGCGCTCACATACCGGAACGCCTGACGCCATGAAGACACCCGGACGGGAGACGTTGGACTGGTTGAAGGAAGTGGTCGACCGCGGCGCCGGCGAGGTAGTGCTGAACTGCATGTCCGCCGATGGCACGCGGGCAGGATATGACATCGGCCAGCTGAGCCTGGCCAGGGAAGTTCTTCCCATTCCGCTGGTCGCTTCCGGCGGTGCGGGGACCGTGGAGCACTTCGTCACCGTCTTCAACCAGGCGGACGTGGACGCGGCGCTGGCCGCCACGGTTTTTCACTCCGGTCAGATTCCCATCCCTGGCCTGAAACAATCGCTGGCCGAGGCCGGCATCGAGGTGCGCCCATGTTGATCCGTAATAAGCAGGACATCGATCTGCTCGAATGGCAAAAAATGGAAGGCTTGCTGCCGGCCATTGTCCAGGACGCCTTCGACGGCCGCGTGCTGATGCAGGCTTATATGAACCGTGAAGCACTGGCCCACAGCCTGGAAAGCGGAAAAGTCACGTTCTGGAGCCGCAGCAGGCAAGCGCTTTGGACCAAGGGCGAGACGTCAGGAAATACACTGGAACTGGTTGAAGTTCACGGAGACTGTGACGGAGATTGCCTGCTGGTCATGGCGGTGCCCGCAGGGCCGACCTGCCACAGAAACACCGATACCTGTTTTGACACTGAGCGCGAGGTGGCGCCTTCACTCAGCTTTCTTGCCAGCCTCGAGCGCCTGATTGAGCAACGCGAACTCGACCGCCCAGAAGATAGCTACACCACCCGGCTGTTCGACGACGGCACCAAGCGGATTGCACAGAAAGTGGGGGAAGAAGGCGTCGAAACCGCGCTGGCCGCCGTCGCTGGCGACCGCGAAGAACTGATCAACGACTCGGCCGACCTGCTCTACCACTTGCTGGTCTTGCTCCGGGCCGGCGAAACCGGTTTAAGTGAAGTTACCCAGGCGCTCAGATCCCGTCACGGCGACCCGGATTAGTGGGCGCCTGAAGCCGTGAGGGTCTGGAAATGTGTCGATTCATTGCTTACCTTGGCCAACCCATCGTCGTTGATGAACTCCTGATCAAGCCAAAAAACTCGCTGGTACACCAGAGTTTTGGCGCCGAAGAAATGTCAGAGCCCCTGAACGGCGATGGCTTCGGCCTGGGCTGGTATGCCCACCGGCTGAGCGAACGGCCCGGACTGTTCCGCTCCATCACGCCGGCCTGGAACAACCACAACCTGATCTATAATGCCTCGCTGATGAAGACCGACTGCCTGTTTGCCCATATCAGGGCAGCATCCGTGGGTGGCGTTTCTGAAACCAATTCCCATCCATTCCACTACGACCAGTTCCTGATGATGCACAATGGCGTGATACCTCAATTCAAGCGTATCAAGAGAAAACTGTTGTCGCTGTTGAATGATGAGCTGTTCCTCTGGATCCAGGGGCAGACGGATTCCGAACATGTCTTTGCCCTGCTGATGCAGAACGCCTACGAAATGAGGGGAGACGGCCCCCCGCTGACGACCAAACAGATCCAGGCCTGTTTCCAGAAAACTTTCGATACCGTGCAGCAACTGAAAGAAGAGGCCGGTATTGGTGACGAAGTTTCCACTTTCAACATGATGGTCACGGACGGACACCGGATTGTTGGAACCCGCTACAGCTCGATGCCGGAAAAACAGTCAAGAACGCTTTATTACTCCATCGGTAAACGGTTCGAAACGGTCGATGGGAAAAGCCGGATGGTCAAGGGCGGAGAGGAGACCGAAGCGGTGCTGATCGTTTCGGAAAAACTGACGGACTTCGAGGAAGACTGGACGCCCATCCCAGGCAACCACTTCGTGTCGGTCACCACAAACCTGGAAGTCAGGCTCAGCCCCATGAGCCAGCCAGGCGGCTTGTAATGAATCTTGACTAGGCCTTCTGTTTCAGAACAATCGCAATGCCCCCGAGCGTGGCGACCGAGGCGATGATCAGCCGCAAGGTGATGGGCTCGGAAAGCACGAACAGGCCGCCGATCGCCGCAATGGCCGGCACCGACAGTTGCACCGTCGCCGCCCGGCTCGCAGTGAGGTTTTTCAGCGCGGCAAACCAGATCACGTAGCCCAGCCCCGAGGTAACCGAGCCCGAAAGCATGGCGAGCAGAATCCCCCTGCCGCTTGCCTGGAATTCCTGCAGGAACAGCAGGCTGACCAGCACCGCCATGGGAGTGGCCAGCAGGAAGTTGTTGGCGGTGGCGGCCAATGGATTTCCCACACCCCGTCCGGAAAGGGAGTAGAAGCCCCAGGCAATTCCCGCGACCACCATCAGCACAGCGCCCATGGGATCGGGCGCAGTTACCCCCGGCAGGACCAGGTAAACGATGCCCAGCACTGCCATAGCCAACCCGAACCAGGACAGGCCGGAAAACCGTTCACCCGAGCGCAGCGCCACGGTAAACATGGTCAGCTGAACCGCACCGAACAGCAGCAGGGCGCCCGTGCCTGCGCTGAGCGAGAGGTACGCAAAGGAAAAGAACGCCAGGTACACGAACAGCATCAGTGCGCTCTTCC
Source organism: Lysobacterales bacterium (assembly GCA_029287515.1). Classification (GTDB taxonomy): domain Bacteria; phylum Pseudomonadota; class Gammaproteobacteria; order Xanthomonadales; family SZUA-36; genus JAHEFT01. The sequence goes on along the minus strand of JARFQZ010000119.1, from coordinate 3,034 downwards.
AGCTAACCCGGGGATGCTCCTTTTTTTGCCAGCCGGGCAGAACGAACAGCACCAGGGTGACTGCACCGGAGATCGCCCTGACAGCCGTGAAGCTGGCCGCATCGATCAGCCCTTCTCCGAGTGCCAGCCGGCAAATGAGTGAATTCGCCGCGAAAGCGATCATCGCAACAACGGTCAGAAGCAGGGCCTTCATTCGGAGTGTCTGGCCCGGAAGCTTCTGGCCCGGTCAGGCTGCGCCTTTCTGCTCACGGAGAATGACAGGCTCAGCCGGATCCAGTCCTTCCATCTCCCGGTCGACCCGGTCAATGTAAACACTGGCGGAAATATCACCGCAGACATTCAACGTGGTCCGGCTCATGTCCAGGATGCGATCGACACCCAGAATGATGGCGATGCCTTCAGGGGGCACGCCAACCGTTGCCATCACCAGCATCATCAGCGGCAAAGACCCACCCGGTACACCGGCGGCGCCTATTGCAGTTAACACGGCCAGCACCACCACGACCAGTTGGGCGGTCAGGGACAGATCGACACCGAAAACCTGGGCCAGGAACAGCACCGTGACGCCCTCGAACAGCGAGGTGCCATTCATGTTCATGGTGGCGCCCAGCGGCAACACGAAGCCGGCGATCTTGGGCTGGACATCCAGTTGCTTTTCGGCCGTGGCGATGGACGTCGGCAGCGTTGCCATGCTCGATGAGGTCGAGAAGCCGGTAATGATCGGCGCGCCGATCGAACGCCAGAATGCGATCGGGTTCATCTTGCCAAAAAACGCAACCAGGCCTGAAATACCAATGGTTGCGTGCAGGATCAGGCCGAGCAGCACGACGAAGACGTACATGCCCAGTTGGGTCAGGATGCCCCAGCCGAACTCCGAAGTGATCACGAATATCAGGGCGAACACGCCATAGGGCGCCAGCTTCATTGCCCAGTTGATGATCGCGATGATGGCTTCGCCGATTCCCTCCAGCACGTTGAGGACCGGTTGCGCCCGCTCCCTCGGAATCATCGTCAGCGCCGCACCGAACATCAGCGCAAAGAAAATCAGCGCCAGCATGTCCATGTCGGCCGCGGCGGCAACCGGGTTGCGGGGAACGATGTTGACGAAGGTGCTGACACCAAAATCAGGCGGGCCCTTGGTCATCATGCCCTCGGCGCCGGTCGCAAACTTGACCATCAATTCCTCACGGGTTTCTTCCGGCAAACCGCCGCCCGGCTTGATGGTATTGACCAGGGTCAGGCCGATGGTGGCCGCAATCGCCGTGGAAAGCGCGAAATAGCCAAACGTCCTTCCGCCCAACCGTCCCAGGGTTTTCATGTCGCCGATACCCGCCACGCCAAGCGTGATCGAAGTGAAGACTATGGGCACCACGGTCATGAACAGCATGCGCAGGAAGACCTGCCCCGCGGGGAACATGATGTTCTCGGATATGAACTCCAGCCAGGGTGCATCTTCGAAAAAGAAGTTGCACAAGCCCCCCACCAGGGCACCCAGAACCAGGCCAAGGCCTATCTTGGTGTGAAGTTTCATCGGGAGAGTATAGACGAGCGTTTTGCGGAAAACAGCCTTTCTGCTGAATTCACTGGCGGGCACGGCAGTTTGGTATGCAAATTGCCGAAAATCGATCCAACATTCATAATCAGGGGCATTTCCAGCAAGAAAGAGATTCCCGTGATGGACCAGGACAAAATAGATGCCGGCACGATAGCCGCGTTGATGATCCGCATGAAAGAATACCGTCTGCCGCGCGCAAAACGGATGCTGGAAAGAGTAAATAAGGGAGAAAAGCTGCTGGACTCCGATATCGAGTTCCTGAACCGCGTCATTAAAGACTCCCGCAACAGCGAGTCACTGATTAAGCGTCATCCCGATTACCACAACCTGGTGGTGCGCTTCATGGATCTCTACACCGAAATCATCAATAAGGGTGTTGAGAACGAAAAGTCCGGTTAAACATGAATTCTACGCGAGGTCCAGGCTGTCTCCCGGTTTGGGAAGGTGTACTTCGGCCCCGGTGCGACTCACCAGGAATTTTTTGAACGCTTCCTGCGACTCGACCTCACCATGCACCAGGTACACCGGCGGCCGGTTTTGCATGTTTTCGTACCAACGGGCCATATCATCCTGGTCACCATGCGCTGACAGCCCGCCCACCGTGTGAACCGTTGCCCTGACCGGTATGTCTCTGCCGTAGATACGAACGGAACTCTCGCCATTGACCAGGCGACGTCCCAGTGAGCCTTTTGCCTGGTAGCCGGTGATCAGCACCTGGGTGTCCTCGTGTTCGAGGTTGTGCTTGAGGTGATGGATGATCCTCCCCCCGTTACACATGCCACTGCCGGCGATCACGACCGCACCGGAATCTATCCGGTTGATTGCCATGGATTCATCGGGTGTTCTGCTGAGGGTAAGGTTTGGCAATAGCGGCATTCCTCCAGACTCCTTCCGCAGGCGCGTTGCCTCCTCGTCGTAAAGATGCGGGTACTCCCAATAGACTCTCGTGGCTTCGATGGCCATCGGGCTGTCCAGGAAAATCCGGAAACGCCCCAGGTCCCACTCGTCATAATATTTACCGAGCTGGTACATGATTTCCTGGCTTCTGCCGATGGAAAATGCCGGGATCAGGATATTTCCGCTGTTGCTGCTCGGCGATGTGAAAATCTCACCAAGTTCCCGGATCGTCTCTTCACGATCACGGTGCCGCCGCCCGCCGTACGTGCTTTCCATCAACACCAGGTCGGCCCGGGCGATGGGATCCGGGTCTTTCAGTATCGGAGTGTCGTATTGACCCAGGTCTCCTGAGAACACGATCGTTCGCTCAACCCCCCTCTCTTCCGCCCGGATTTCAACGGCGCAGGAACCGAGGATGTGGCCCGCATCGTGAAAAGTTACCCTGACCCCTTTTATGACTTTGAATTCTGTCCGGTATTTGCGGCCGCGCAGCTGGCGTATGACCTGCTCGCCTTCTTTCAGGGTGTAGAGGGGCTTGACCTTCTTGCCGATTTTGCGACTTCGGTACTCGGCGTCACGTTC
>JARFQZ010000109.1 GCA_029287515.1 Lysobacterales bacterium | reverse complement strand
CAGCAAAACGGGAACACGGAATACCCAGTTCAGGGAGCTCAGCGGGCTGACCGCGTTACCCAGGCCGGAGTTCTGCATCAGGGCCACGGCGCGCCTGCCGGCCAATGCCGCCCCTGTCGCCACCGCAACCGCGTCGCCCTCGTTGGCGGCCGAGACATAGCTCATGTCCGGATCGTCGATAACGCTGTTGATAAAGGGTGTCAGGAAGGAGCAAGGCACACCGGCCCAGGTGTTGAATCCCTGGGCTTTGGCCGGGTTGATAAAGTCGCTGGCCTGGATCATGCAACGCGGTCCTCAAGCATCATGACGGTGGGCGAAGTCACCTGCCCGCTGCAGGTCATCAAGATTGTTGATGTCCATCCAGTGGCCCGAGATGTACTGCACCTGGGGTGCGTGACCATTCTCAACTAACCTATTAATTAAATCTGGTATCTCTTTGTTTACGAAATCTTTATCTGACTGAAGTTGAGAAAGTGCTTCAAGCAAATACGTCTTGCCGGCACCGTTGGCGCGCAGCATGCCAATCCACCGGCCATCCGGTTTTCTTCCCTGCCATTGTGGGTCTCGGCTCACCTTTTCCAGGCTGACTTTCTGCTGGTACATGGCGCGGTCGTCCGGGGCGGAACAGTAGGCCAGGTCGTTCTTGTTGCCCGGCGCATCGTCCAGTGGCGAGGAGTCCACCACCACGAGCAACTCCGAATCCCAGTCCATCAGGGTGTTGAGGATATAGGTCCTGAACAGCAAGTCTCCGTAGAGCAGCACAGTGTCCCCCGCGACTGAATCCAGCGCGCACCGCAGTGACACGAGCTCGTCGCTGTTTTCCCACTGATCGTTGACCACCACGTTAACCCCCTGGGTGTTGATGGCTTCGTGGTGGTAACCGCCGACCACGGTGATTTCATTGATTCCCTGAATCTTGAACTTGTCCACCAGGCGTCGCAGAACGGTCTGGCCGGCCACCGGGATCATCACCTTGGGCTTGTCCCGGGTCAGTTCATCCATGCCGCGGCCGCGACTGGCGGCGAGGATGATGGCGGAAGTGTCATTGCGAGCACTGCGGGCATAAATCTTTTCGGCTTCCAGCAGTTCTTCGGCGCCCTGAAGCCTGAATATCTCCGGGACTGTCGCCACCCGCCCCTCGACATCGACCAGCGACTCGGACTCAAAAATGGTGCGCGCCGTGTTCTGCATCGCTGAAATACTGGCGCGGATCATGTGGTTGGCCCAGATGACCAGGCTGATTTTGTGCTGCCTGAACACCTCGGTCTGGGTTGAATAGTACTTGGTGGGAACGATCACCAGCGGACAGCGATTGTCCCATTCCCTCGCGAAAGCCAGGATTTCGTCCGGCTTCGACAGCTTGCTGTGGATAAGAATCGCATCAGCGCCGGCCCTGCGGTAGGCTTCGCCCCGTTTCAGCGCCTCATCCAGTCCCCAGCCGGCGATGAAGGCTTCCACCCGGGCCACTATGCAGAAATCATCGTCGGACTGGGCATCCTTGCCGGCCTGGATCTTGCCGCAAAAGGTCTCTATATCCTCCAGTTCCTGCTGCTCACCCTGGATGAAGCTGTTGGTCTTGGGAAACAACTTGTCCTCGATGCAGACACCGGCGATCTGGCGCTGTTCCAGTTTGCGGACCAGGCGCCGCATATTGTTGAAATCACCGTAACCCGTATCGCCATCCAGCAGAATCGGAATGGTGGTCGCGTCCGACATGAAGGCGAGGATGTTGACCACCTGAGTCCAGCGCAGTTCGTTGTTGTCTCGCACCGCGTGCTGAGCTGACAGGGCGAGGCCGGAACCCCAGATGCCTCTGAAGCCGGCTTCTTCAACGATTTTCGCGGCCAGCCCGTTGTGCGCCTCCAGGATGAACCCGGTTTCGTCCGAGTGGAGCAGGTTTTTCAGTTGAGTGGTTTTCCTTGTCATGGTTGTCGTCTGGAGCACTAGAAGTCAGGCAGGTCTGCACGTATCGCCGGCAATATTTCGTTGCTGGCCCGTATCACATCTTCCGGGAAATCGATTTCAATCCAGGGCAAGCCGCTGACGTCCTCGAAACCAAAATCACCGGGTTGCCGCAGTAACACGTCTCTCAGTGCTTCCTCGTGCGGTGCGTCTCCCAGGCCATCGGATTCGTACCTTGCGCACTCAGCGGCAATCAAGGCCGCACACTCCGGCCCAAAACGGAAAAAGCCGACCGATTCCCCGATCATATCGTAGCTGAGGCCATCTGCCAGCTGCTTGCGGAATTCAACCATCACACTGTCCCTGACAGCGATCTTGACCGGCTCATCTCCAGGTGCAAATTCACGGTCCAGCAGGTAGCAATTTTCCGTATCGGTGTCGAGCAGCGTCTTCAGGATGGCCGGGTGATAAAGCACGTCGGCATCCATCACGATCACCGGCTGACCGGATTCCAGAGTTTCACGGGCTGCCAGCAGGCTGAGCACACTGCCCTGCTCAAACCGGGGATTGTAGTGAAATGCAACGTCCGGCCGGAAAAACAGGGCGCCCACGTGGTCAATGATCCGGTCCGCCTCGTAGCCTATGACCAGGTCCAGATTCCGCACGCCCAACTGGTTGAGAATATCCAGGTGCCGGGCAAGCAGGCTGCGGCCACCAAACTCCATCAGGCACTTGGGGTGACCTTCCGGGTTATGTTCAGCCAGTCGGCTGCCGCGGCCTGCGGCAAGAATAATCGCATGCATGCGTTATTGTAGCCCGAATGGTGTTTCGCTTCCCTGCTACCGCAACCGCGTTTGCGGAAGGTGTCTATAATGGAAGAAACCCGTACTCCTGGCTGGTCGACCGCAGCCAGGCTTTTCTAAACCGGAGGAAGACACAGATGGCCGTACCAAAACCCGAATTCAAAGCACGCTATGAAAATTTCATCAATGGCGAATGGACACCTCCCGCGGGTGGCCACTACTTCGCCAATCCGTCGCCGGTAGACGGCGCTGACTTTTGCGAAATTCCCCGCTCGAAAGCCGAAGACATCGAACTGGCCATCGATGCCGCTGAAGCGGCTTTTCCCGCATGGTCCAAAACATCGGTTGCCGAACGCAGCGCAATCCTGCTGAAAATTGCCGACCGGATGGAGGAAAACCTGGAGATGCTGGCGGCCGCGGAGACCTGGGACAACGGGAAAAGCATCAGGGAGTCGATGGCTGCCGACCTGCCGCTGGCGATTGACCATTTCCGCTACTATGCCGGCGTGATCCGCGCGGAGGCGGGTGATGTCTCCAACCTGGATGCCTCCACCGTCTCCATGGAAGTGCATGAGCCACTGGGTGTGGTCGGCCAGATCATCCCGTGGAACTTCCCCATCCTGATGGCAACCTGGAAAGTGGCTCCTGCCCTGGCCGCGGGCAACTGCATCGTGCTCAAGCCCGCCGAGCAAACACCAGCGTCCATACTCGTGCTGTTGGAATTGATCGGCGACCTGCTGCCGGCCGGCGTGTTGAACGTAGTCAACGGCTTCGGTATCGAGGCAGGCAAACCCCTGGCCTCTTCACCCCGCATCGCGAAAGTAGCTTTCACCGGCGAGACCACCACAGGCCGGCTGATCATGCAATACGCCTCCGAAAACATCATTCCGGTAACACTGGAACTGGGCGGTAAGTCACCGAATATTTTCTTCTCCAGCGTCATGGACCAGGACGATGAATTCCTGGACAAGGCCATCGAGGGCTTCGTCATGTTTGCGCTGAACCAGGGCGAAGTCTGCACCTGCCCTTCCCGCGCGCTGATTCACGAGTCGATTTATGACGAATTCATTGACCGCGTGCTGGAGCGGGTCGCCGCCATCAAGATGGGAGACCCCCTGGACCCCGAAACCATGATGGGCGCCCAGGCTTCCAGCGACCAGTATGAAAAAATTCTCAGTTATCTTGAAATTGGCAAGGCGGAAGGCGCAGAAGTGCTGATCGGGGGCGAGGCTGCTGAAGTCGAGCAGTATCCGAATGGCTATTACATCAAGCCAACCGTGTTCGAGGGCCACAACAAGATGCGCATCTTCCAGGAAGAAATCTTTGGTCCTGTCGTCAGCGTCACCACGTTCGAAGACGATGAAGAGGCGCTGCAGATTGCCAACGATACGATCTACGGACTGGGTTCCGGTATCTGGACGCGCGATATCCACCAGGGCCAGGCCTTTATAGACGGTATCCAGGCCGGCCGTGTATGGGTCAACTGCTATCACCTGTATCCCGCGCATGCGTCTTTTGGCGGCTACAAGAAGTCGGGCATCGGGCGTGAGACGCACAAGATGATGCTGGACCATTACCGGCATACGAAAAACGTGCTGATGTCGTTCGACAAGAATCCGATGGGGTTCTTCTGAGGCAGCTGCCGCATGAGCAGACGGGTAGACCTCACCGACAAGGCAAGGGAAGTCATTGACCGGCTGAAGGCCGAACACGGCGACCTGATGTTCCACCAGAGCGGCGGCTGCTGCGACGGTTCCTCGCCGATGTGCTATCCGCTGGGAGAATTCCGGGTGGGCGGCAGCGATGTGCTGCTGGGAGAGATACACGGCTGCCCGTTTTACATGGCCAGGGACCAGTTCGAGTTGTGGCAAAACACCCACCTGACAGTCGACGTGGTGCCTGGCCGGGGCGCCAGTTTTTCGGCAGAGATTCCGCTGGGGTTGCGATTCGTCATCCACTCGCGCCTGTTCACTGATGAAGAGCTGGCCGGTCTGCCCGCCGTTGAAAGCGCCGTGGCCGCCGATTGAATTTCGTTGCGTCGATGCGAGCGGAAAACAGCGCAACGGTTCTCGACGCGCTGATCATCGGCGCCGGATTCGCGGGGATTTGTCTCGGCAAATCCCTGCGAGATGCCGGCATAATGAATTTCCGGGTAATCGACAAGGCCTCAGAGGTTGGCGGCACCTGGCACTGGAACAGCTACCCGGGCGCCGCCTGCGATGTGCTGTCACACTTCTATTGTTTTTCCTTCGCACCCAACCCCGACTGGTCCAGGAAATATTCCCCGTGGCATGAAATCAGGGAGTACGCCGAATGCTGTGTCGACCGGTTTGGTCTGCGGGAGCACATCCAACTGGGGAAAACGGTCCGGATGGCCCGCTTCAACGATGGTTCCGGACTGTGGGAAGTGGAGTTGGAAGACAGCACAATCATCCAGACCCGTCACGTCATTGACGGCAGCGGCGGACTTCACGTCCCGATGATCCCGCCAATCAAGGGTGCGGATACATTCGAGGGTGAACATTGGCACTCCGCCCGGTGGCGCCATGACGTCAGCCTGGAAGGAAAGAACGTGGCCGTCATAGGATCTGCTGCAAGCGCGGTCCAGATCGTGCCGGAAATTGCGAAAATTGCTGCAGGCGTTGCTGTTTTCCAGCGCACCGCGAACTACATCATTCCCCGCAATGACCGGAAGTTCCATGCGCTTGAAAAATGGTGTTTCCGGCATCTGCCGGGCTTTGGAAAGCTGTACCGCTTGTTCCTGTTCCTGCGTTATGACCTGGTGGCTTACCCAATCGTCAGGACCAGCGCGAACAATATTCAGCGCCGCTATGTGACGTGGCAGTTCAGAAGGCTGCTGAACAGGCAAATCAAGGACCCGCAAATGCGTGAGCGCCTGACGCCCGATTACCCCATCGGCTGCAAGCGCGTGCTGATTTCGGACGACTACTATGCTGCGCTTAACCGGGATAACGTGGAGCTGGTGACCAACGAAATCGAGCGCATCACGTCATCAGGCGTGCAAACCCGAGACGGTAGAGAGCACCAGGCGGATATCCTGGTTTACGCCACCGGGTTCGACACCCAGGGACATCACGTCGATCGCCGTGTGACCGGACCAAACGGCCGCACGCTGAGCCAGGCCTGGTCGGACGCCCCGATAGCCTACGAGGGCTGCATGGTGGCGGGATTTCCCAATTACTATTTCGTAACAGGACCCAATACCGGTGTCGGCTCGACCTCGATGATTTTCATGATCGAACAATCCGCCAGGTGGATCGTCCAGTGCATCAAGGCTGCAGGGGAGCAAGGGCTGATCGCTCCTACCCGGGAAGCGATGCTGGCCTACGACGCTGAAATCCAATCCGCACTGGCAAGCACGGTCTGGGCCACTTCATGCCAGAGTTGGTACAAGCGCGATGACGGACGCATCACCGTGCTCTATCCCTACAATGCACGGACCTGGCGAAAGCGTCACCGGGTGTTTCACGAAGAAGACTTTGCTATTACCCGTCCTACCTGATTTCCCTGCTGCTGCTATTCGCCGCCTGGCCAGATCACCTTCCAGTCATCTTTCATATCGACGATAAGCCAGCCGCGCTCATCCGCTTCGTCAAGCGCCCGGCTCAGTCTCCCCACCTTGCTTTCACGGTCGTATGCATACTCTCTCTCTGAATCAGTGTGATGAATGAAGACACCCAGCCGCCGGCCTTCTCCACTGGTTGTGTATTCGACCATCTCGAAGTCACCATCAGAATTGCCAACTGCAAGAATCGGTCGCCTGCCGATGTGCTCGTGGATTCCGACCGGCTTGCCGGCTTTGTCATCGATAAATCCAATCTCGGGTTTACG
>JARFQZ010000080.1 GCA_029287515.1 Lysobacterales bacterium | reverse complement strand
CCGCCATGATCTTTGTCGCTTTTGTGCTGTCAGGGGTCATTGGGCGCTGATATGAGCACCAGCACTTCACAAACTGGCCGGATTTCACATCGCAAACTGGTGCGAAAACTGGTATTGCTGGCCGTGGGCATGTTCGGTTTTGGATTCGCCATGTGGCCGTTGTACAACGTCTTTTGCGACCTGACCGGGCTGGGCGGCCGTGGCGTCAAGGTCGTTGAAAACCCAGGCGCAGTGCAGAAATCAGACCGGCAGATCAAGATTCGCTTTGATGCAACGGTCAATTCCGGGTTGCCGTGGGTATTCGAAGCCAAAGACAAATCGGCCATGGTCACCCTGGGAGAGATGACGGAAGCTTTCTACCTGGCGATGAACCCGGAAGACCAGGCCGTGGCGGGACGGGCGATCTACAATGTAACCCCGCCCGAAGCCAGCCTGTATTTCGTCAAAACCGAGTGTTTCTGCTTCACCGAGCAGGTTCTGCAGGCAAACGAAACCAAGGAAATGCCGGTGTACTATTTCATCCAGCCGGACTTACCAGAACATATAAAGGAAATAACGCTGTCCTACACTTTTTACCGCGATGAGAATTCGACTGCAGTGGCATTGGCGCCCGGGTCGAATTCAAAATCCGATTGAAGTCCGGACGGCCAGAGAGGACTAACGAGGCTTACTGAACAATGGCACATCACGCAGACGATTCCTATTACGTACCCCACGGCACCAAGTGGCCGATCATCGGCTCCGTGGGCATGATACTCATGCTGGGCAGTGCGGCTTTCTGGGTTAATAGCTCACCCACAGCCCCCTGGACCTTCATGGTCGGCGCGCTGATCCTGATCTACATGATGTTCGGCTGGTTTGGCGAGGTGATCAGGGAAAGCGAAGCGGGCCTTTACAACGCCCAAGTGGATACCTCGTTCCGCATGGGAATGATGTGGTTCATCTTTTCCGAGGTCATGTTCTTCGCCTGTTTCTTCGGCGCCCTGTTCTATGTGCGGATGTTCTCAGTAGCCTGGCTTGGCGGTGAGGGCACGGGAGCCATGACCAATGAAATACTGTGGCAAGGCTACGATGCCGTCTGGCCCACCGGCGGTCCGGCCGAGGTGGGTGGGTCTTTTCAGACCATACCGGCGTTCGGCATTCCTTTTCTCAATACATTGATCCTGCTGACGTCCGGGTTCACCGTCACGATGGCCCACCACGCACTGAAAAAAGATCTGCGCGGCAGGCTGGTGACCTGGTTGATGGCTACCGTTATCCTTGGTTTCATCTTCGTCTACTACCAGGCGTATGAATACATTCATGCCTACCGGGACCTCGGCCTGACGCTTGGCTCCGGCATTTACGGGTCGACCTTTTTCATGCTGACGGGTTTTCACGGCATGCACGTGACGCTGGGCGCCATCATGCTGCTGGTAATTGCCATTCGCTGCATGCGCGGGCACTTCACTCCAAGTGACCATTTTGGTTTCGAAGCCGTTGCCTGGTACTGGCACTTTGTAGACGTCGTCTGGCTGGGGCTGTTTATCTTTGTTTACGTCTACTAGGCGTAAACTCTTATTAACATCGGCCAAGCCCGCCGGTTGGCGGGCTTTGCGTTATTCGGGTTCGACGGCCTGCTCTGTAGCGGGGTATCTGACCGGCCCGCTGTTGGGTTCGATCCAACCCAACTGGTAGGCAACCCACAAAAACAGGAATAACACCAGGGACAAACCGATCCGCCAACTCAGGCGCTTGACCGTGCGGTCCCCTTCACCGTGGTCCTTGACCAGGAAGATCAACGCAGAAGCAAGACTGTAGATAATGGCAAGTATAAAAACGATGATCAGTATTTTCATAACCATGACGGTTCCTGCCGGTTTTTTGGGCGAACCCTGATTATACCAAGATGTCCTTCAGACCTTCGATCAAGCTGACCCTGGCACTGTTTATCCTGGCGCTCATCTTTATGAGGCTGGGAATCTGGCAAGCAGACCGCAAGGCAGAAAAGCAGATGCTGTTTGAACAGTTCGAAAATGCACCGGTGCTAAGTCTCGAAGAAGCACTGCGACAGCAGAAGCGATTTGCCCGGGTCGAAGCCAGGGGCCGCTATGATCCCGACCGGCATATTCTGCTGGATAACAAGATATTCAACGGGCGGGCCGGCGTGCATGTGTTGACCCCGTTTTCACTTGAAAATGGCACGCAGATACTGGTCAACCGGGGCTGGCTGCCGCTGGCTGCGGACCGGCGGTCTCTTCCGGCGGTTCCCACCGACGGGCGGGAACGGATTGTCAGGGGAATCTTCAATCGCCCCTCCACCGGCGGCCAACGCCTGGGCGAGGCCGACATTGTAAAGCGTGATGACTGGCCGCAATTGATTACTTACCTGGACATGAATTCGGTTGGCGAGGCCCTGGACACATCACTGCAACCCTGGCTCGTGCAACTGGACGCGGACGACGCCAGCGGATTTGAAGACCGGCAATGGCAGGCCGCCGTGATGACACCCGAAGTGCATGGCGCGTATGCCCTGCAGTGGTTTGCCCTCGCCGCTGCCGCACTGGTGATCTGGATCATTCTGGGAATACGGAGGGCCCGTTCAGGTTCCCGGGAAACAACGACTGGAAAATGAAAAAACGACTCTCACCCCGGATTTTGCTGGTCATCATCGCAGCGATGTTTTTGTTGCCGCTGTTGCTGGCGTGGTTCATGTACACCGGGGCAATCGATTACAAACCGGCCTCCACCCGCACTTTGGGGGAACTGGTCGAACCGCCGTTGCCCCTGTCATGGGAAAATATCTACCTGGTCAATCCGGCCGGCGGTGACCCCATGCCCGCCCCGGATGAGTTGGAGAGGCACTGGGTTGTGCTCAGGCCCGTGCCCGCTGCCTGCGGGGAATCCTGCGAGCAGGAAGTCATCCAGCTGAGGCAGATTCACCGGGCTGCGGGACGCAACCAGTCACGGGTTCGCATCGCTTTGCTGCTGGAGGACACTTCCGCTGCTGCCGACATCAGCCGGATGCAGGAAATCTACACAGAATTCAACCTCATCACCGGTCCTGCCGGATCACTCCGGGATATCATGCGCCAGGCGTCGGGCGACCTGTCATCGACTTACCTGGTCGATCCGCTTGGGAATATAATGATGGTTTACGCAAGCGGGGCCGACCCAAACCACCTCAAGAAAGATCTGAAACGGCTCCTTACCTGGTCGAAACTGGACGAATAGAAATGAACCCTGGCCTCCACCGCCTGGCGATTGTCGCCGTCTTTATCGCATTTGTCGTGATTGTGCTGGGGGCATACGTGCGCCTGTCGCATGCCGGGCTGGGCTGCCCGGACTGGCCCGGCTGTTACGGCCAGCTGACCTGGCCGACCCAGGCCGAAGAGATTGTGCAGGCCAACGAGGCTTTTCCGGAGCGGCCGGTTGAATCCGGAAAAGCCTGGAGAGAAATGGTGCACCGCTACCTGGCAGGCGCACTGGTGCTGCTTGTACTGGCCATCAATTTCATCGCCTGGAAATCCGAAAGTCCATCGCGAACGCGATTGCTGGCAGGCGGGTTGCTGGCCCTGATCCTGTTCCAGGCTGCGCTGGGCATGTGGACCGTTACCCTCAAGCTCTTACCGGTTGTAGTCATGGCGCATCTGCTGGGGGGGCTTGCCACTTTCAGCCTGCTGCTGTGGCTGGCCTGGAGCGTACGCGTGCCCGCGGTGACGGCTACGGCAGGGGTCTACAGGTCGCTGCGCCCGATGATCATTGCAGGCTTGCTATTCCTGGTCGCTCAGATCGCCCTCGGGGGCTGGACCAGCGCCAACTATTCAGCGCTCGTCTGCACCGAGTTTCCCGGTTGCCAGGGAGAGCTGTGGCCCGAATCTAATTTCCGTGACGGCTTTACCCTGTTTCGCGAAATTGGTGTCGATTACGAGGGCGGGGTCCTGGATTACAGTTCCCGCGTGGCCATTCACATGACTCACCGGCTGGGGGCCCTGGTCGTTTTTATCCTGATCGGCGCGCTCTCAATCCTGCTCATGAAAAAACCCGCCAGCCGTAAGAACGGGGCCATCCTGGGGGCCGTGCTGTTGGCCCAGGTCGCCCTGGGAATCCAGAACGTGGTCCTGCATCTGCCATTGGCCAATGCCGTGGCTCACAACGGAATGGCCGCACTGTTGCTCGCCGCCATGCTCTGGCCGTTGTACCTTTCAGGCAGAAAGGCGCAGTGATGACATGAGTTCAACGGCACGCCAATACCTGGAATTGTGCAAACCCAAGGTAGTCGCCCTGATCGTATTCACGGCGGTGGTGGGCATGCTGCTGGCCGTGCCCGCCTGGCCACCATTTTACGCCTGGTTTTTTGGAACCATCGGCATCGGTCTGGCTGCCTCGTCCGCCGCAGCGATCAACCACCTGCTGGACCAGAGAATCGACGCCGTAATGGCCAGGACAAGGAACCGGCCTTTGCCATCGGGGCAACTCGGTGTGACCCAGGTTTTGACCTTCGCCCTGGTCCTGGGCGCTATATCCATGACCGTACTGGTGGTATGGGTCAATGTGCTCACAGCGGTACTCACCTTTCTGTCCCTGATCGGATACGCCATTATTTACACCGTCTGGCTGAAGCGCGCCACGCCGCAGAACATCGTGATCGGCGGCGCTGCAGGGGCTGCTCCACCGGTGCTGGGCTGGACAGCGGTGACGGGGTCCGTGGATCCCAACGCGCTGATCCTGTTCCTGATTATCTACGTCTGGACACCTCCTCATTTCTGGGCCCTGGCGATCCATCGCAGGGACGATTACGCCGCGGTCGATATCCCGATGCTGCCGGTTACACACGGCATCAGGTTCACCCGCTGGCACATCTTTTTTTACACCATATTGCTGGTCATCGTTACCACCCTGCCCTACCTGACCGGTATGAGCGGATTGCTTTACCTGGCTGGGGTGACCGTGCTGAATCTTGGATTTCTGTGGTATGCGTTCCGACTGTTAAGCGACAATGACGAGCGTCTGCCCATGCAGACTTTTGGTTACTCGATTATCTACCTGATGGTATTGTTTGCTTTCTTACTTTCTGATCATTTCCTTAAAATGATCCTGAGCTAGGCAACGATACGCGAACCTGAGATTACGACCCATGAGCAAGAGTTTTTCACCTGGACCCCACGACACGCCGCTGGCCGCTCTCGAGGACCACGACGAGTTCATCATGCGCCATATTGGGCCCCGCGATGAGCACGTGGCGAAAATGCTGGAGAGTATTGGCGTGTCTTCCCTGGACGAACTGATCAGCAGTACGCTGCCGCCGTCGATACAGATCGATGAGCCGCTCGATCTGCCGGAAGCGAAATCCGAGCAGGAAGCGCTGGCCAGTCTGCGCGAAATGGCGGAGCTCAACCAGGTACAGCACAACATGATCGGCATGGGCTATCACGAAACCATCCTGCCGGCCGTTATCCAGAGAAACGTCCTCGAAAACCCGGGTTGGTATACCGCGTACACGCCCTACCAGGCCGAAATATCTCAGGGCCGGCTCGAAGCACTGCTGAATTTCCAGCAGATGGTCTGCGACCTGACCGGTTTGCCCATCGCCAACGCGTCGTTGCTGGACGAGGCGACTGCGGCCGCGGAGGCCATGACGATGCTGCAACGGATGAACCGGAAATCGAAATCCCCGCGGTTCCTGGTGGACCGGAACGTTCTGCCGCAAACCCTCGACGTGATTGAAAACAGGGCGTCCTATTTTGGCATCGAGGTTGTGGTGGGCGAACCGGATGAAGCGATCCGGGACGGGGAATACTTCGGCATCCTGTTGCAGTATCCCGGTGTGGACGGCGGCCTTGTCGACCACCGTTCCACGATCGAGACGGCGCACGAGACGGGCGCCCTGGTCACCGTTGCGGCCGACCTGATGAGCCTGGTGCTGCTGACACCGCCGGGTGAAATGGACGCCGACGTCGTCGTTGGATCGGCGCAGAGGTTTGGCGTGCCCATGGGCTATGGCGGCCCGCACGCAGCATTCTTCGCCACGCGGGAAGCCTATAAGAGGTCCATGCCTGGGCGGATTATCGGTGTTTCGCAGGACAGCAAGGGCCGGACTGCTCTGCGCATGGCCCTGCAGACCAGGGAGCAACATATCCGCAGGGACAAGGCCACCAGCAACATCTGTACAGCGCAGGCCCTGCTGGCCGTCATCAGCGGGCTCTACGGCGTCTGGCACGGCCGGAAACGCCTGAAGAAAATTGCCCGCAGGATCCACCGCCTCAGCGGACTGCTCGCGACAGGGCTGAAGGGGCTCGGATACTCCAGTCAACACGAACACTGGTTCGACACACTGACCATCAAGCTGGACGAGGCGACTGCCAACGACGTCTATCAGCGGGCGCTCGATGCGGGCATTAACCTGCGCAGGGTCGGTGCTGACGCACTGGGCATGAGCGTCAATGAAAAAACTACCGCCGCGCATATCGAGGCACTGCTGAAGGCATTCGCGAACGGGGAACCTGCTCGCTCGGTCGCCGAAACCGATCTGGAACTGGCGGACGACTGGACCGCCATTCCGGAGGCATTGCAAAGGGAAAGCGATTTTCTTCAACACCCCGTGTTTTATGACCACCATTCCGAAACCGAGATGCTGCGCTACCTGAAGCGCCTGGAAAACAAGGACCTGTCGCTGGCTCACGCGATGATTTCGCTCGGTTCCTGCACCATGAAACTCAATGCCACGACTGAAATGATCCCGATCACCTGGCCAGGGTTCAGCGATATTCACCCGTTCGCGCCTGCTGACCAGGCGACCGGTTACCGGCAAATGATCGATGAACTGGAAAGAATGCTGGTGGTTTGCACCGGTTACGATGCCGTTTCGCTGCAACCCAATGCCGGCTCCCAGGGAGAGTACGCGGGGTTGCTCGCCATCAAGGCTTACCACGAATCGCGTGGGGACATGGATCGCGACATCTGCCTGATCCCCTCATCAGCTCACGGCACCAATCCCGCCAGCGCCGCGATGGCCGGAATGAAAATCGTGGTGGTCAAGTGTGATGAAAACGGCAACGTGGACCTCACCGACCTGCGCGACAGGGCGCAAGAGCATAGCGATCGCCTGGGTGCGCTGATGATTACGTACCCTTCGACCCACGGTGTGTTTGAAGAGGATGTCCGGGAAATCTGCGAGGTCGTGCACCAGCACGGCGGGCAGGTCTATCTCGACGGCGCCAATCTCAACGCGCTGGTCGGATGCGCCGCTCCCGGCAAGTTTGGTGCGGACGTTTCTCACCTGAACCTGCACAAAACCTTTTGTATTCCGCACGGTGGGGGAGGT
>JARFQZ010000006.1 GCA_029287515.1 Lysobacterales bacterium | reverse complement strand
GTTTACCAACGCGGAGCGGCGCATCTCGATGGTGCGCAAAGCCATCGAGCCGCTGGCGGGGCTGGAGGACTGGGAAGTGACTATGGCGCTGAGCAACGCCCTGGGTTACCCCATGAACTACAACCACCCCTCCGAGATCATGGAGGAGATCGCCAGGCTGACACCAACCTTCAATGGCGTGTCCTACGAAAAACTGGACCGGCTGGGGAGCATCCAATGGCCCTGTAACGATGAGGCGCCGGAAGGGACACCCACGATGCATGTGGACGAGTTCGTACGCGGCAAGGGCTATTTTGCGATCACCGGCTTTGTACCAACGGACGAGAGGGCGACCCGCAAGTACCCCCTGCTGATGACCACAGGGCGGATCCTGTCGCAATACAACGTGGGCGCGCAAACGCGGCGCACGGCGAACTCCGAGTTCTATGCCGAGGATATCCTGGAGATTCATCCGTTTGATGCCGAAGAGCGGGGTATCAGCGAAGGAGACTGGTGTGGCATCACCAGCCGCGCCGGCGAAACAGTGCTGCGGGCCGTGTTGACCGACCGGGTTCAGCCCGGCGTGGTGTACACCACGTTCCATTTTCCATCCAGCGGCGCCAACGTGATCACGACAGACAACTCGGACTGGGCAACCAATTGTCCGGAATACAAGGTGACAGCGGTGCAGGTCAGCCACGTCAGCGAGCCTTCCGAGTGGCAGAAAGAGTACCGTGATTTTGCCCGCCGGCAGGAGGAATTGCTGGAAAAAGCCCGTGTCTGAATCCCGGCGCGTGCCGGTGATACGCTGGCGCGGGGAACAACCTGGCCCCGACGAACAGGGCCGGGCCGTGGACGACAACATCGCCGTCGAATTGCCCGTGGCGCTCACTTATAACCGCGTGTCCCACGTGGTGATGATGGCGACCCCCGCCGACCTGGAAGACTTCGCCGTCGGTTTTTCGATCACGGAAAGGCTGGTGGGAGGGCCCGAAGACATCCTGTCAATCCGGGTGATCCCGCGTAGTGGCGGAACCGAGCTGGCCATGACCATTACGGAGGAATGGTTCGACCGCCTCGCCACCCATCGGCGAAACATGGCAGGACGCACCGGTTGTGGTCTTTGCGGTGCCGAGAACATCGAGCAGGCGTTGCGACTCCCTTCGCCGGTCTCAAACGAAGTAAGCGTAACGCAGGCGGCACTGCAACAGGCGGTTTCCGGGCTCGAAGCACATCAGCCGCTGCAGGCGGAGACGGGCGCATCGCACGGCGCGGCATGGTGCGGCCCGGATGGCGCCATCATCCAGCTGCGCGAAGACGTTGGCCGCCACAACGCACTCGACAAACTGATCGGCAGCCTGGTTCGCAGTGGCTTTGATCCGGCGGCAGGTTTCGCGCTGGTTTCCAGCCGGGCCAGTTACGAGATGGTTTACAAGGCGGCAGCGGTCGGCATCGAGCTGATCATGGCGGTTTCCGCTCCGACCAGCCTCGCGGTAGAATTTGCGGAACGGTCAGGCGTCAGCCTGGTCGGGTTCGCGCGGCCCGGCAGGCACAATATTTACACCTTCCCGGACCGCATAACAGGATGAGTAAGAGCTGATGCAGGAAGTTCAACAACTGGCAAAAATGGCCAACCAGATCGCCGATAATTTCAGTTTCCATGACGATGCCGTGGACAGGATTACCGACCATTTGAAACGCTTCTGGGCGCCATCGATGCAGCGTAAACTCATCGACTTCGACCAGTCCGGCGAAGTGGAACTGAAGCCCGAGGTTCGGGCGGCCCTGAAAGCCCTCGAAAGCGATTGACGCCGGTGAATCCGGTTACCGGTAACCACCGGGACAGGGCAGAGATCTCAGGCGTGATCCTGGCCGGGGGGCGGTCCCGCCGCATGGGTGGGGAAACCAAGGCCCTGTTGCCCCTGGGCGGCAAGCCCATGCTTCGCCACGTGATCGACCGGGTGAGGCCACAAGTCGCGGAATTGTCTCTTAGTGTTGAATACCCGTCCCACTCCTTCGATCCGTTCGGATTACAGCAGTTGCCGGACCGGAAAGCCGACGGCGGCCCGCTCCAGGGACTGCTGGCGGCTTTGCAGTGGATGGACCCGGCCTGTGACTGGATGTTGCTGGTCCCCTGCGACGCGCCATTTGTGCCAGGGGATCTTGCGCAGCAACTGCATGAGAGCGCCGTGGAGGCGGGCCTTGAGGGCGCACTGGCGCGTTACGCGGACGAGATCCAGCCGACTTTCTCATTGTGGCACCGCAGTATTCTGCCTGCGCTGGAGCATGCCGTGACTGCAAGCGGGCTTTCCGGATTCAAACAGTTTTTACGAGAGGTCCGGTTGGCCGAAAGAGACTGGCCGCCATCAACTCCTTCGCCTTTTTTCAATATCAATGACCAGGAGGCACTGCGCGAAGCCGGCCGACTGATCAACAAAATCAAGGAAAACCAGCATGCTCAGTGTGAATGAAGCAATCAGCACCTTACTGGAGAACTGCGAACGGCTGGTGGAAAGCGAACAGGTCAGCCTGATGGAAGCGACTGGCCGTACACTGGCCGCC
>JARFQZ010000002.1 GCA_029287515.1 Lysobacterales bacterium | reverse complement strand
TCTCCTGGCTCAGACAAGCCCAGACGGGGCTGTAGGTGGTGCTCAATGACATGAAGGGCTACGACCTGTACCCGGGGGAGCAGCCCACTCGCAACCTCATCGTGAAATACACGCACATGTTCGACCTGGTCTAGTAGGCGGCTCTCCCGTAGGATTCACGGTGCCAGCGTTGCGGCTTCTCGTAGATGGCCGCGTCGATGATGGACCACAGGTGAATTGCCCAGCCCATCAGGATCAGCCATAGCACTGCGGTCAGGATAAACATCAGGCCGGCCAGGAACCAGCGGCCCTGCAGCAGTTGTCCCAGGCCAGGAATAAAAAAGCTCGCCAGGGCGGCGATCACGTTTCCGCAGGATCCATTTCCCATTTTGTGCCTCCTTTTCGGGTTTACAGGTTAATAGATGCAGAATTCGTGCCAGATCCTTCGAATGGATTTAAAGCCCTGAGCGGGGGATTTTGGCGCGTGTGTTGGTGTAATCAACACAATATTGGCAAATTCCGCGATAGGCGAGGCGCTGGCGCGGTGACATTCCGGGAGGGGATTTCTTGATCCAGGTCCGGGAGGCATGCCGGATGAACTGCTATTTATGTGAGGCTATGTTGGAACGTCAATCTTCCGGTTTTCAATTCAATCCTCCGGAACTGGAGCAGATTGAGCAACTGAATCGCCTGCTGTTCGAGGCCTATGGCGAAGACAGTGATGCGGTCAAACACATGCTGGCTTTGCGCCATTACCTGGAGACCATGGCGTTCATCGGGCGCCGCTTCAGAATGTTTCAGATTGCCAATCACCGGATCTTCGGCCGGGACGACCGAATCATCGTTCCTTACGACGCCCACGGTGCACTGCTCATTTTCAGCGTGGGCGAAGACTCGAGTGAACTGTTGAGGGATATCCGGCTACCGCATGGAACCCTGGTGACCGACCAACTGATCTCGGAACAGGTCGGCAAGCCAGGCCGGGTCATCGACCTGGAACAGGAAATCTACCACCTGGATATTGACGATACGCCGGCTATACAGGTTTCCCGCCTTCGGGACCTTGCCCGGTTGCTGGCCCGCCTGAACAGGTGCGGCAGCAGGCACGAGGCGGTATACCTGTTGCGTTTCCTGGTGGCAAGGCTCTGCAGTACGACCGATCGTGGCATAAGCCACGCCAAGAACCTGAAACCTGAAACCATGCAGGTCCGCGAAGAGCTGGTCAAATTCATGAACGGTCCGTTTGCAAGCCGCCTGCGCCTGCCCACCCGGTTACTGGTCCGTAACATCTCCGGACTGGTATCCCAGCCCAAGCTGATTGACGAGGTCTGGCAGGACACGATCGATCTTTGCGAGGTTCATGTCAGGGGCAGCACCATCACGAATGAAATCCGCCGCAGCACGCACCACGCGCTGGGCAGCTACACGCTGGCGCTGACAAAAGCTTACCTCGACTGGCTGAACGGAGGCCCGGCGGAGTTTCCGGACCCGGAGCGTGAAGTACCAGCCGAAGCAGACCAGAAGGCAAGGTCCAGCGATGTGGTCAGGAAACTGGTGGAGCGCATCGTAAGAAACCTTGAACAACTCCTGGGTAATGCGCAAATCGTCTCGAGGGTTGAAGAGTGGAGAAAGGCCTATACAGCCGAACTGATGAGCTGCAAGTCAGGTAATTCCCTGGACGAAGAGCTTGAATCCCTGGTGACCAATGGAATCGGGGCAGACAATCGGTGGGTCTATCAGCATCGTCTACGCAGTCTTGAAGAAAAGTCCAGTGAAGGGGCGTGGGACGGGGACGTCGGCAAGGTATTCCGGCAACGCCTGCAGCAACTGAATCAAAATCTGCCGGGCGATGTGGGCTTCCAGGCGGATGAATCTGAAAAACGCGCGCGAGAGGCGGTCTCCCTGTTCGCCGATGGACTGCGCCGCAGGCACCAGGATGCGTTGTTTGAAGCATTGGACAGCCTGATTGAGCAATATCAACACGATGCCCCGGTCCGGGCCTTTGAAGACAGCTGCCAGTTGAGGCGCGAACTGGAGCAACTGGCCGGGAACGGTGCCTTCCACAGTCAGCGCTACCTCCTTCACCAGCTTGATTGTGTTCTTGAGGAGCTGGGCTTTTTTGCCCTCAGGCACGTTGCCTCGGGGTACCTGGAAAACGGCGTGGATCTCGAGGAATGCCTGAATATCGTTTTCCTGTGTGCGGGAAATCTTCAACTCGACGGCCTTTTCTCAAGAGAACTCTGGGACCTGTCCGTGATGCTGGTAAATAGCAGGCGCACTTCTTCCGAGCTTCTGGATATCCTGGAGCATATACAGAAGAATTATCATCGCCTGGTATTGCGGGTCAGCGAGGCCTATGACGTGATGTCCGGGCACCTGGGATACAGCAAGGATGAAATGCGGGCAGTGCAGGGCAATTTTCAGCGGACCATGCATGACCTGAACAACCTGGTGCATTTTTCTGACCTGGCAAGGTCTCACGTGGCCGATCAGCGGACCGAATGCCAGTGCCCCGGAAAGGGCGCGATGGGTAATGAACCCTGGGATTTCGTCCACCTGTCACATATCGACGATATCACCCGGCGAGTGGAAGACTGGTCGTCTGTCAGCCTCCAGGCAAGGTACGGAGGTAAGGGTTCCGGGCTGATTTATATTTCCTACCTGGGCGTTCCGACCCGCGATGCGTTCATTATTCCAACGGCCCTGCCCCGCTCTGGATTACATCGGCTCGAGACGGACCGCCTCGAACAGGAACTGGAAAGGCATCTTCGGGTGCTGGAGCAGGACATATCTTTCAATGACGGTGAAACTGTAGGGTTTGGCGATCCCGCCTCACCACTCTTGCTGGCGATCCGCGGCGGCTCGGTATTCTCGATGCCCGGCATGTTGTCCACGGTGGTTTTTGCAGGCATGACCGATGCGATTGCCGAGTCGCTGGCGCTCGAGGACGAGTGGTTTGCCTGGGACGCCTATCGCCGGTTCCTGGCCTCATATGCGGCAGCCGTCTGGCACTTCGACCTCGAAGCGCTCGACCTGGTGGAAAAGGCCAAGCGCGAACATGGCGTGGCGCTCAAGACCGACCTGCCCGGAAGCGCCATGCGGGAAATCGTGGAGGCCTCCAGGGCTGCCATACATGATGCGGGACACGGGGCGCAACTCGAGCAGGCGCTCGATGACCCGGTGATCCAGCTGCGAACGGCGGTACGGGCCGTACATGATTCCTGGGATGCTGAGCGCGCCTGCCGGTACCGTGACATCAAACACATGAGCGACAGCTGGCACACTGCGGTGATCGTGCAACAGATGGCCTGCGGCAACCGGTCGAATCCGGAAGAACTCAAGCCCGGAATGGACGAATTGCGGATTTCCCTGACCGGAGTGATCCCCAACACGCGCATGACGACGTCGGGTTTTCGCGTGTTTACCGGAGACGTCAAGTTCAGCGCCTGCGGTGACGACCTGGTGGGTGGGCTGACTGCCGCCCAGTCGTTCGAACCGGTCCAGAAATTACGGGCCCAGGCGCCGATGCTGGAGCGCAGACTCAACCACATCAGTGCACGGCTCAGACGGTACCTCGGGTCGGACGCGGAAATAGAATTCACCGTCGAACGGGGTGTGCTGAGTGTCCTGCAGACCCGAAGCGCCCAGGCGGAACACCACTTCAGTCCACGAACCTTCATTGAGCCCGGAACGGCCGCCGGACAGGGCATTGGCATCAGCGGCGGCGCCTTCAGGGGTGTGGTTGCTTTCAACGAGAATGACGTCAGGAATTTACGCGAATCGGGGGCCGCCGGGCAGCAGGGCGTGGATGGTGTGCTGCTGTTGCTGGAAAATCCCATACCCGACGAAATCCCCCTGATTCTCTCTGTCGACGGCCTGCTCTGCGCCAGGGGCGGCTCCACGTCTCATGCCGCGGTTGCCGTGCACGGCATTGATGAGAAGCCGTTTGCTGCGGTATTGGGCGTGTCAGAATTACGGCTGGCGGAAAACAAGGCGGAGCTGACCATGCCGGACGGCCAACCGGCCCGGGAGATCCGGGCTGGCGACGTGATTTCGATTCACGGCCAGACGGGAGAAGTCTTCATGGGTTCACTCGAGGTGCTCAGCGTCACCGCGGACAAAGGCAGAGGAGAACCCCAGTC
>JARFQZ010000323.1 GCA_029287515.1 Lysobacterales bacterium | reverse complement strand
ATGACACGGAATTGATCACGGCTGGGATCCAGCCCGATGATTTCGCCGACCCTGCGGCTCTTCGCAATGGTAGATTCTGACAGGCCTTCCTTCTTGAGCCTGAAGATAATGTCGTGCTTGTTGTTTTCGTCCTTGGTCAGTTCGAAACCCACCGCGCCCAGGGTTTGCAGCTCCTGCATCAGTTGCACGTACTCGATAAACTCAGGGTCGGCTGCGCTGTCTCTACGCTTGGTGACTGACCAATTGTGTACGCCATTGATCGCTTCGACGGCCCAGGTGAATAAAAGCTCGCTGCTGTAACCTGCCTGGATCAGTGCCAACAGGCTGGACGGAGCCACCGGTTCGAGGATCGCCCTGAGATACTCATCGCCGGTCTTGGGCATGTAAGTGATGGTCGGGCGGTCGGTATAGGTGCCGCTGGCGCCCAGGCCCTGGGAGTTACCTCCGGTAAAACTGTCTGAAAAACCCAGCCTGCCGTTCACTGTCGTCGAAAGCGTGTAGCCGCTGACTATTGAACCCACATCAACGAAAACCGGCATGTCCACGAAACGGATTTTTACGATATTGGCCAGCATCTGGTTTTTCCAGGTATCACCAATACTGTTGCCGTAATTGATCTGGTCACGGTCCATGGTCCTGGGGCCGTAACTGCCGCATGAAACCAGCAGCAGACCAAGGCCCATGGCCGTCAGCATTTTGCGGATCGAGGTTTTCATAAGCACAAGAACCTATTGAGGTTTGATATAGGCCCTCGGCAACTCCGTTTCTTCAGGCAGGTAGCGATCCCGTAACAGGGTTTGCCGGGAGACCATCGGGTCCATTTTACCCCCAATAATCACCTGGTCGGCGACCGAGGTCACTTCGAGTGGGTCTCCGCTCCAGATGACCAGGTCGGCCACGCTGTTTTCCTCGATGCTGCCGCGATCCTCTCCGAGCGCAAAAATCACCACCGGGCTTATAGTCAGAGCAGCCAGCCCGGCCTGGTAGGGCAGGCCGTTGGACACGGCGTTACCGGCCATTTGCCTGAGTTTCCTGGCCTGGTGGGTTCCGGCGCCTGCAAAGGAAAAAGTCACGCCCGCCTCGTTCAGCAGGGCGGCGTTGTCCAGCCGCGCACTCAGTTGATCGAACGTCTCTGGCAGGTTGACCAGCGGATTGATCAGCACCGGCACGCCGGCTTCAGCCAGTTGATCTGCCACCAGCCAGGCCTCGGTGCCCCCGTTGATGACCGTGTTAAGGCCATGCTTTTCTGAAAACGTAATCACCTGGAGTATGTCACTGGCGCGGTCGGCGTTGAACACCACGATGCCGCCGGTTTTATAGCTTTCCATGGCTTTCCGGCCGGCAACGGTCAGCAGCGGCTCGGGCGTCCATTGCATGTCCGAGCCGGCCTCGGCCATCACCTGCTCGAGCATCATCCACTGCCCAGCGCGGGAGCCTCCGCTTTGCTCGGACGCATCCGCGCCCACGTCGATGAACAGGGCCTTGCTGCCAAGGAACGACCGGTACCCGCCATCGAGCGACACCGCCTGTCCCTGCCCGCCGATGATGTTGGCGGAGCGGGTCGCCCCAAGCATGGTCCAGGTATAACCTTCAATCCGGGTGACGGGAACGAGAGAAGAATTAGGGTTGAATGCGGTGGTGATATCGAATTCCGGCCTCAATCCGTCAACCGCTAAAGCACTGTTAACGGCCAAAGCACTGTCAACGGAGGATTCCACGGCTGAAATTTCGACCAGGCCGGTCTGGGTGATTCCGGCGAAAAAGCCGGGCGTAACCGGCCGTCCTTCCGCCTCGATGACGCGCGCGTCCGACGGTGGCGAAAGATCCACGCCTACTGAGCGGATACGCCCGTCCCGCACCAGGATGTCGCCGTTCTGCAGCACGGACTGGCTGCTCATGGTGTGAACCGTGGCGTCGTTGATGAACAGGGTTTCAGCCGTGACGCAGGGTGAGGTTGCCAGGCAGGCGAGCAGTGCAGTGATTTGATACTTGTTCATTTTCCTGCTCCCAGTTGCTGACCGAGTTCGAAGTCGGAGACGGGCTGCCGGTCAGGATCGTTGCGGTCATAGAGCAGGGCGCCGTCAACAAACACCTGGTCCGCCTTTGCGTACACGCTGAACGGGTTGCCGTTCCAGATAACGACATCCGCCATTTTGCCGGGCTCCAGTGTGCCGGTCTGGTCCAGTATGCCCATCGATTTGGCCGGGTTGGCCGTGATCCAGCGAATGGCATGTTCGGGGCCGATGTCCATGCCGGCTCGCCTCCCTCGCGTCATTGCCTTGGCTGCTTCCTGGTTGAGCCGCTGAATGCCTTCTTCGGAATCGGAATGCACGATCGCACAGCCCCCTTCGGGCCTGTCGACCAGAGCAATGTTTTCCTGGATGCCGTCATAGGCCTCCGCTTTGAAACCCCACCAGTCGGCCCACAGGGCTCCGCATACCTTGTTTTCGGCAAGTTCATCGGCAATTTTGTAGGCTTCAACGCCATGGTGAAAAGCGCTGACCGTGTAGCCAAATTCGTCCGCCATGTCGAGTATTGTCATCATCTCGTCGGCGCGATAGCAGTGCATATGGACCAGGATTTCACCCTTCAGAACAGCCGCCAGGGTTTCCAGCCGCAGGTCGCGCTTGGGGGCCGTCTTCCCGTTGCCGTTCCTGTCATTTTTCTTG
>JARFQZ010000141.1 GCA_029287515.1 Lysobacterales bacterium | reverse complement strand
TTTTCAGGGCGTCAAGCAGCCAGGTTGGATGCGCATAGCGTTCTTCCTTAACCGAAAGCGTTTCCAGGATATTGGCCTGTTCGCGCTGAAACCTCCTCAGCACTGCGTTTATCACGGACACAGCCCACGGTTTTCCGAGTTTTCTCGCGCATTCCGCGGATTCGTTGATGGCTGCGTGTTGTGCAGATTCGTCTTTCCAAAGCTGGTAAAGACCGATCAGGATCAAGCGGTGTATGTCCCTGTCTTTTCGCCTGAGCGGTTTGCGCAACAAGTGTGCGCTGAGCCACTCGAGAGCGGTCAGCCAGCGCAGGACGCCATAACTGATATGCCTGGAAAACGCCCGATCCTTCGGATTACTCTGCCGGTTTTCCGAGTCTGCATCAGACAGGTTGACGCCGTCGTCCAGGACACAGCCGAGCATTTTCAGCGCGGCCAAACGCGGATTGTTGGTCGTTGGCCCGGTCAAGATTCTGAATCCAGCCGGTCTGGCAGGGTCACGGCATTCAGATAATCGGCTGTGCACATTCTGCGTTTACCCGGCCTTTGCAGTTCCCGCAGCCGCAGAGCTTTCTCACCGGTTGCGATGTCGATTCCCTGCTTGCCCACAGCGATAACCGTTCCAGGTCTGCATCCATGAACGGTATCGACAACTTCCGAAGACCAGACCCTGGTTCTTTCGCCGTTGATGAGGCACCAGGTTACGGGCCAGGGATTGAATGCACGTATTTTCCGCTCCAGCACATCCGCCGGTTCGGACCAGTCAATCCGGGCTTCCGCCTTGTCGAGTTTGCGGGCATAGGTGGCACCCGAATCAGCCTGTTCCTCTGCGACCAGGGACTCCCCGTTTGCGAGTCGTTTCACGCAGTCCAGAAGGGCGGTCGCCCCGAGATCGGCAAGCTTGTCGTGCAGGCTGCCCCCGGTTTCGTTCCTGTCCAGGCGGATGCGTTCCTTTTTCAAAACGGCGCCGGTATCGAGGCCTGTGTCCATCTGCATGATGCAGACCCCTGATTCGGCGTCGCCCGCCTCTATCGCCCGCTGAATCGGTGCGGCGCCCCGCCAGCGGGGGAGCAACGATGCGTGGATATTCCAGCAGCCATGCCTGGGAAGCGAAAGGATGTCTGCCGGCAGGATCAGGCCATATGCAACAACGATCATCAGGTCTGCGTGCAGCCGCGATATGAGATCGGCGGCAGCTTCATTTCGGAGCGACTCCGGCTGGTGAACTTCAATGCCATGATCAAGTGCTTTCTGTTTTACAGGGCTTGCCTGCAATTTTCTGCCACGCCCCGCCGGCCGGTCAGGCTGGCTCAATACGGCGACCGGACTCAGACCTTCATCAATCAACCGTTGCAGGGGAGGTACGGAGAAATCAGGCGTGCCGGCAAACAGGATTCGCAGGTCACAATGGCGACGTTGTGCGTTCAGAGCAGGGCCTTTGCGGGCTTCTGCCCGGAGACTTTTCGTTGCTTTTCGAGTTTTTTGGTGACCATGCGACGTTTCAGCGGTGAAAGGTAGTCCACGAAGAGCTTACCCACCAGGTGATCCATTTCGTGTTGCAGGCACACCGCGTGCATGCCGTCGAGTTCTTCCTCAAAAAAGCTGCCATCGGCGTTCTGGGCCTTCACGGTGATTTTCTCCGCCCTGCTCACCTCTGCGTATATACCCGGTACAGACAGGCAGCCTTCTTCGCAGGTTTCCCGGCCTTCCGTTTCGAGAATTTCGGGGTTGATGTAGACACGCGGCTGGTCCTGGGCTTCGCTGACATCGAGGACAAGCAGGCGTTTGTGGACATTGACCTGGGTCGCGGCCAAACCGATCCCCTGGGCCTCATACATGGTTTCGGTCATGTCTTCGATCAGCTGCAAAAGCCCGTCATCAAACGCTTCCACCGGTTTGGCAACCGTTCTGAGGCGCGGATCGGGGATTTCAAGAATTTCCAGTTTAGCCATATGTTTACACGCTAAAAAAATAATTTAGATGAACTTTGCTCCGGTATTTATTATGATAGCCAATGGCGGGCCCCGTTCGCCAGAGTAAAAACTGACCGCATCTGACAGATGGCTGGATGCCTACTAAAGAGGAAGGAACGTGATCAGAGCACTCATACACCTCACTATTGCGGCGATTATGCTGATTGGAGTTGCCATGGCGCAGGACGTAGCCGTGCGCTCGGACCACCCGGATGAATACGTGGTGGTCAAAGGCGATACGCTGTGGGACATATCCGGAAGATTCCTGGACAAACCATGGCAATGGCCTGCGATTTGGCATGCTAACCCGCAAATTGAAAACCCCCACCTGATTTACCCCGGCGATGTAGTTTCGCTGGTGTACGTTGATGGTGTCCCCCAACTGAGACTCAACCGCAACGGCGCTAACACCGTCAAATTATCTCCGTCGATACGGGTTGTTGACCGCGATGACGCGATCAGCGCGGTTCCGTTTGAGTCGATAGCGCCTTTCGTTCGTGACTTACGGGTTCTTTCCCCGAGTGAATTCGAAGGTCTGCCCTACGTGGTAGCGAATGAGGATGAACGCAGAACGGCGACTTACAGCGACTATGCCTATGTTCGAGGCCTGGACGCCGAAGTCGGCGAAGAGTATGTCGTGGCGCGCCTGATGAATATTTACGACATGATCGGGAGTCCACCGGAAATCCGGCGTGTGCTGCCACAGGACGGCTGGCGCGTGGTGCCCAATGTCTGGAACCGGGATCAGCATATCTATAACCAGGTAGACCCCTGGGACCGCCGGCCGAAGAATCCGCTGGGCTACGAAATGTATGAAGTCAGCCGGGTCCGCGTAACTCAAAGCGGGGACGTTTCCGTCGTGGATATCATCCGGGATCGTACAGAAGTCCGCCCGGGAGACTTTATACTTCCCGTTAGCGACATGGGTTATGAAAGTGTTTTCTACCCCAGCGCCATGGACGAAGTGCCCGAGGGTCTCAGGGTTCTCGCCACATCCGGTCAAAGGAGTGGTGTTGGCCTGTACCAGATCGTTTCGATCAACGGAGGCACCAACCAGGGCATACAGCCCGGTAACGTTTTTTCTGCATTCAGAACCGGGCAGATCGTCAAGGATCGGACCGGATTTCGTGAGGGCAGTTTTTCCAAGGAAGCCAAAGTTCGGCTGCCGGAAGCATTCGACGGCCTGGTCATGGTGTTCAGGACGTTCGATGACATCAGCTACGGGATGGTCATGAGTGGCTCCCGGGTGGTCATCGAGTTTGATGTGCTGAGGCATCCAGACGAGCGAATGTAATTTCAGGCAGGCTGTGTGTCGTGGGCTTTGCCTGCAGACAGGAGGTTTGCCATCACGAAATACAGAAACTGGTTAATCGCGATAAGAGCCCCCCGCCTGGGGGGTTCGCACTTTGTAAGCCTGCTGGAGCACTTCGGTAGCGCTGAAGCGCTGGTTTCGGCCAGCCGGGCCCAATTGAGCAAGGCCGGCCTCGAAGAAGACACGATCCGGGCTTTGCAAAAGCCGGATGAAGCCAGACTTGCCAGTGACCTCGAGTGGCTTTCCCATGCCGCCCATCACCTCGTGACCTGGGACGATGAACGGTTTCCCCCCCTGTTGCGTGATATCCCCTCTCCGCCGGCAGCGCTTTTTGTAGACGGGGATCCGGATATACTCTGGCAGCCCCAACTGGCTGTGATTGGCAGCCGGAACCCAACCGCAGGCGGCAGGGACAATGCCCGGGACTTTGCCGCCGAACTCAGTAAACACGGAATGACCATTACCAGCGGCCTGGCCGCGGGTATTGATTCGGTTGCCCATGAGGCAGCACTGGATGAAGGCAGGCAAACGGTGGCGGTAATGGGCACCGGATTGGATCGTATCTATCCTGCGAGCAGTAAACCCCTGGCTCTCAGGATCAGGGAGAACGGCACGCTTGTTTCCGAATTGCCATTGGGTGTTGGGGCGAAGCGCTCTCATTTTCCTTCACGCAACAGGATCATATCGGGACTCAGCCTCGGTGTGCTGGTTGTCGAGGCAGGTCTCAGAAGCGGCACGCTGATAACCGCAAGGCTTGCGGGCAACCAGGGTCGCGACGTGTTCGCATTGCCCGGTTCCATCCACAATCCCATGGCCAAGGGTTGCCACCGCCTGATCAGGGATGGGGCCAAGCTGGTAGAGACGGTGGAAGAAATCCTGCAGGAACTGGCGCCCATGGCAGGCCAGCTGGCAGGAGAACTTAAAGGTGAGATCGGAATCAAACCACCTGGTAAGGGTGTCAGTTCGCTTGATTCTGAAGAACATGACCCCCAATTGGACGGGGACCCGGACTACCGGGTGCTCTGGGGGTGTCTGGGTTATGATCCGAAACCCATAGACACGATAATTGAGCAAAGTGGATTGACGGCGAGGGCCGTGTCAGCCATGCTGCTGATGTTAGAGCTGAGAGGAAAGGTTGAGGCACATACGGGGAGTGCCTACAGCCGTATAAAACAATAAGAGGTCAACAATGAAAGAGAACGTGCTCGACGTGCTGATGTACTTGTTCGAAAATTATTTCTACGACGAGCCCGAAGAACAACCTGATCGGGCCTCAATGGAAGAAAATCTGCACGAAGCCGGTTTCAGTAACGCGGAGATCGACAAGGCTTTCAAGTGGCTCGACGGTCTTGCCGAGCAACGTTACCAGCCGGATTTCAAAATGCACACGGACGAGCCCATTCGCGTCTTTGTGGATTCCGAGATCAATCGCCTGGATACAGCCTGCAGGGATTTTCTGCTTTTCCTGTCCAACTCGGGCATTCTCGATGCCCAGCGAAGGGAATTGGTGCTGGATCGACTGATGGCCCTGGAGAGCGATGAAATCCTGCTGGAAGACGTCAAATGGGTTGTTCTGATGGTGTTGTTCAACCAGCCGGGCCAGGAAGCCAACTTTGCCTGGATGGAAGACCTGATGTTTGACACGGAGCAAGACTACCGCCATTAATAAAAAGGGCAGCAAGCGGATCGGGCTGCCTGGGCAAGCATTCCCTCTTGAAAATAGCGATGAATAATCGCAGAGGGTGGCTTTAATTTTGAATTCGTGAGGATCGCGCAATCAATCTTCTCATCGTAGAATCGCCGGCCAAAGCGGCAACCATCAACCGTTACCTGGGGAAGGACTTCATGGTACTGGCTTCCTATGGCCACGTTCGGGATTTGCCTTCGAAAGATGGAGCGGTCGACCCTGACAACGACTTTGCCATGACGTATGAGTTGAACGAGGACAGTGAAAAACACGTCAGGGCCATCGTCAGGGCGGCAAAAAAAGCCGACACCGTGTACCTCGCCACTGACCTTGACCGCGAGGGCGAGGCCATTTCGTGGCATATCTATGAAATTTTGAGAGAGCAAGGCCTGGCGGAGAAGAAACCTTTTTATCGTGTCGAGTTTTCGGAGATTACCAAGAAAGCAATCCAGGAAGCCGTGGACAACCCGCGTGATCTTTCCATGGACCTGGTCAATGCCCAGCAGGCCCGGCGGGCGCTGGATCACCTGGTCGGTTTCAATCTGTCCCCCTTGCTGTGGAAGAAAATCAAGACCGGCCTTTCCGCAGGGCGAGTCCAGAGTCCAGCGCTACGGATGATCGTTGAACGTGAACGTGAAATCGAGGCCTTCGAGCCCCAGGAATACTGGACCATCGAGGCGGATATGTCGCATGACGACCAGGACTTTCAATCCCGGTTGGTGCGCATTGAAAACGATCGCCTGAAACAGTTCGATATTTCCGATACGGAACACGCCCACCGGGTTCGCGATCGCCTGTTGAGGGCCGCTGACGGAAAGTTACAGGTCAACCGCGTTACGCGGAAACAACGCAAGCGTCGCCCTTCGCCGCCGTTCATTACTTCCACTTTGCAGCAGGATGCATCAAGGAAGCTGCGTTTTTCCGCCCAGCGGACCATGCGCACAGCACAGAACCTCTACGAGGCAGGGCATATTACGTATATGAGGACGGACTCGGTTCATCTTTCCAATGATGCGCTGGCAGACCTCAGGGGACAGATTCAGAGTGAATACGGCAAGGAATACGTGCCGGAAAAACCGAATTTCTACAAGACCAAGTCGAAGAATGCCCAGGAGGCGCATGAAGCCATTCGTCCTACCTCGGCGCAAATGTCCCCGTCGGCCATTAAATCAAAGCTCACCGAGGACCAGTTCCGGCTCTACGAGTTGATCTATCGTCGCGCCATGGCCTCGCAAATGGTCCCGGCACTGGTCGACACGGTGGCCGTCGAATTCGATTGTGATTCTGATGCGACCTTCCGGGCAAACGGCTCAGTCATCGCGTTCCCGGGGTTCCTGCGGGCGTATGAGGTCTCACTGCCAAAAGGAAAGGAAGAAAAGGAATCCAGCCTCCCCGACATGAACGAAGGCGATATCGTTCGCCTTGTGGAAATTCGCGCCGAGCAGCATTTCACCGAGCCGCCGCCGCGTTTTTCAGAAGCCAGCCTGGTCAAGGCGCTGGAAGATTACGGCATAGGCCGGCCATCGACATACGCCAGCATCATCCAGACGCTGGTGCGCAGGAAATACGTGGACCTGGATCGGCGCAGGTTCATCCCTACCGACACGGGCAGGGTAGTGGCCCGTTTCCTGGAAAACCACTTTGAACCCTACGTGGACTATGAATTCACGGCGCGGATGGAAGACACGCTGGATGAAATTTCGCGTGGTGAGATGCACTGGATTCCTCCACTCATGCAGTTCTGGAAGCCATTCATCGAGCGGATCAGGGACAAGGAAGAGTCTGTCAGCAGGCAGGAAGCAAAACTGACCCGCGTGCTCGGGACAGACCCTGCAAGCGGAAAAGAAGTATCAGTGCGCCTCGGCCGGTTTGGGCCGCACGCGCAGATTGGCAGCGTGGAGGACGAAGAGAAGCCCAAATTTGCCGGCTTGAGACCGGGGCAACGGCTCGAGAACATTACGCTGGAAGAAGCGCTAGAGTTGTTCAAGTTACCCCGTGACCTGGGCTTTACTCCGGAAGGCGAGGAAGTTTCAGTGGGCATTGGCCGCTTCGGTCCATACATTCGATACGGGAGCAAATTCGTATCACTCAAGGATGCAGATCCGCATACCGTTGAGCTGTCGCAAGCGCTCGAACTGGTGGCAGCCAAGAAACAAGCTGACCTCGATCGCATCCTGAAGACCTTCGATGACACGGACATACAGATTTTGAAAGGCCGCTGGGGCCCGTTTATTACCGACGGCAAGAAAAACGCACGCATGCCCAAAGACCGTGAACCCGAGTCAATGACGCTGGAAGAGTGCCAGGCGTTGATCGAAGCTGCACCGGACAAGCGCGGCCGCAAAAAAGCAGCCAAGAAGAAAACGGCTAAAAAGAAAGCAGGCAGGAAGAAAGCGGCAAAGAAAAAGGCTGGCAAGAAGAAATCTTCCCGCAAGAAGGCGGCCGCTAAGGCCCAGGCGTCGACCACCGGCGGTTAAAGTGCGGTGTCCAGTTCCTCCCTATTGACCACCGGGCAGGCAGCGCAGTGCCTGCAGCTGGGAAAAGTGATTGCTTACCCGACCGAAGCAGTTTACGGCCTGGGCTGCGATCCACTCAACGAGAGCGCGGTCCGGCGGGTGTTAGCCCTGAAACAGAGACCTGAATCGGCCGGGTTGATTCTCATCGCGGACGAATTCGACCACTTCGGGCCGTATATAGCGCCCCTGAGCGAAGAACTGGAGGCCCGGGCCTTGTCAGCCTGGCCGGGGCCGGTAACGTGGTTGGTTCCAAAGTCTGATCTCGTACCGTCCTGGCTGGCCGGGGAGCATCAGACCATCGCATTACGTATTCCGGACCACCCGGTCTGCAAAGCCCTGTGCGAAGCATTTGGCGGCGCGATTGTTTCTACCAGCGCCAATCCAGGAGGGCAGGAGCCCGCCCT
This sequence comes from Lysobacterales bacterium, assembly GCA_029287515.1. Taxonomy (GTDB): domain Bacteria; phylum Pseudomonadota; class Gammaproteobacteria; order Xanthomonadales; family SZUA-36; genus JAHEFT01. The sequence goes on along the minus strand of JARFQZ010000141.1, from coordinate 173 downwards.
TGACGCCCGGAGTGTAGAAGCCTATTTCGGATCGGCTTTGTGCGGTACCGTGGAAGGCGATCTGGGCAGTGGCGACAAACCCAGTGAAATCCGTGACCTGGTCAGCGGCCGGGTCCTGCGGGAAGGATGATAGTGATGCAGAAAGTTGAGCTTGCGACCGATGAGGTTAAAAG
>JARFQZ010000304.1 GCA_029287515.1 Lysobacterales bacterium | reverse complement strand
CGAGAGATCCATTTCCGGAATCCAGAGAGAAGTCTCCAACCGGGCACACGCCACCGATGTGTCCAGGGTAGCCTGAGCGGATACATCGATACCGGAAATCGAGGCCGTGGCGTTGTTAACGGTCAGTAGCCCTTTGTCCAGGTTTGCGGAGACCGCGAGTTCCTTAACCGGAAAATCCGCATGGTGTACCTGGTCTACGGTCAATTCCAGTTGCCCGTCAAATTCAGCAAGCTGTTCAAACAGCGGTTGCAGGTCCAGCTCAGCATCAGAACCGGAGTCCGCCGATCCCCCCGTCATGCCGGGCAGGCTGGCCGGGTCGATCACGGGGACATCTGCCGAGATCTCAAACCATGGCCTGGTCGACCAGTCACGGGCAAGGGCTGACAGCGTGAAAAAAAAGTCATCCAGCGACGCCTCCAGGCCCTTCAGTTCGACTATCGATTCATCCAGCTCAATGCCGGAACGCAGGGAAAGCTGTCCCAACCCCGGCACTTCCTGGCCCATGTGAAAGAGAAGAGACGACAAGTCTGCGGACTTCACGTCAAGCTGCCCGGCGATGCGCGGCGAATCCCATGGCAAGAGCAAGGCGCCATTGAAATCCAGGCCGGAACCGGGCAGGTCAAGGTTGACCGTGAGCGGGTACTCCTTTGTCGCTTGCAACAGCATGTCGAGGCTGGCGCCATTCAAGCTTATCGCCCAGTCTTCACCCCGGACTCGCCCGTTCAGCGCCAGGCTCACGTCCTCGTTCAGCGGGGCAGCGGCTTCCAGGCGCAGTTGTTCCGGAAGCCATTCATCAAAATTTCCCGATCCCGGATTGATGACAATGCCCTCGGCGGTCGCGCTCTGCAGATCAATGTCTCCGCGCCATACGCTGGGCAGTCGGGTCTGAATGGAAAGATCCCTGATGGAGGCAGACAGGGGATTGGATTCATCCGGCAAGCGGACCAGAACTTCTCGGGCCGTCAGTTTGGGCTGCCAGCCCAGTTGCAGCCTTAACGGGCCCTCGATAGTCAGCTCGGCGCCGGTACGGTCGCGTACGGTTTCCGTAATCGTGGTTTTCAGGAAGAACAGGTTAAGGGGTATCAGCCCCAGCCCGAAACAGGCCAGCAGAATCACCAGCGAAAGCGCCGTGCCCAGCAGAATTTTTCTGACATTCCAGGTCATTTCGGTTCCTGGAGTTACTGTTCAGGGTGAAGGTTCCGACGCGATGCTCTGACCGACCGATACCGGGTAACCCAGGCCTACCCAGCCCTGGATGCCCTCCCAGAGCACAGCTGTGTTTTTGAATCCCCGTTCCCGCAGCTTGAAATTCACCGATTCGGCGGCGGCCCGGGGACACTCGCAGTAGATCACGATCCAGGTGCCGTCCGTGGGCAGATCTTCCGCGACGCCATCAAAATTTCCGGAATAATACGGAATGGGTACAGACCCCTCGATATTGGCCATTTGCCACATCGAAGGCACGCGCGTGTCGAGGAGCACGAGACGCCTCTTTTCCTCGAGCGCTCGGTTCAGGTCCTCGGACAGGACATAGGTGCCGTCCTTGAGTTCGAATTCCGGCGCAGGTGAGCCGGGATTGAGTATGTATTCCTCGACGGGTGGCGGAGATCGCAGGACGGGTTTTTCAACCGTCCAGCCACTGGACCGGGATCGCAGGAAAGCAGTGACGCCATTGATTTCCTCGACGGTGAGCGTATCCGTAAACGACGGCATCTGGGTCCCGTCACGACCGTTTTCGATCGCGTATTTCAAGAAGGCATCGGTAGTGAGCGCCAGCATGGCTGGATTGCCGATGGCCGGGCCGATGTCTCCCTCGCCGTTTTCACCGTGGCAAACTGCGCAGTGCTGTTCATAAACTTCCCTGCCCAACTCGACATCCCCGCTGACGGGCTCCAATGGCAGGTCAATGAAATCAACGCCGACCTGCTCCTTCAGCCAGCGGATCAGGCGGTATAGGTCAGTACGGTTCAATGGTCCCCCGATCTCGTCGAAATAGCCGCCCATCGGCGTGCCCCTTCTGCCATAGGCCACCGCGTAGAGAATATGCGTCGGATAACCCGAACGCATCAACGATTCAGAGCGCAGGGAAGGCGCGTCGTCGTTGGCGTAGCCTTCGCGATCAGCGCCATGGCACAAGGAGCAATATTGCTGGTAATCAGCGGCGGCCGCCGCTTTCTCTTCTTCGCCCATCGGTGGCATTTCCATGGCCAGGGCAGGACAGCAGAGCAACAAAGTGGCCATGATAGCGGCTGACTGGAATATGTGTTTCCTCATGATCTGCCTCTGCTGCCTCAAAAACCAACTATGCCAGAAAAATCTTCCTCACGTGATTGCAGGGTTTTCAGCGAATTCATCCGTTTTCCAGGATGCGGGACAGCGCATCGTCAAGATACCCAACCGTCCGGTCGATGTTGTGCAGCTTGTCGAGGCCGAACAGGCCCAATCTGAACGACCTGAAATCCGCCGGCTCATCACACATCAGCGGCACGCCTGCTGCTATCTGAAGACCCTGCTGCAGAAATTTGCTGCCGTTCTGAATGCCAGGATCATCGGTGTAACTGACCACGACTCCCGGCGCCTGGAAGCCCGCCGCGGCCACGCTCCTGATGCCCCTGCTTTCGAGCAACTCACGCACCCGGCGCCCGAGCTCGATCTGTTCCTCGCGGACCTTCTCGAATCCGTATTCGCCGGTCTCCTTCATCGTATCGCGGAAAGTCCGGAGTGCATCGGTGGGCATGGTGGCATGATACGCATGGCCTCCATTTTCATAGGCCTGCATGATTTCCAGCCATTTGCGCAGATCACAGGCAAAACTCGTGCTGGTGGTTTGCCCGATAGCCTCGAGCGCCCTTTCGCCAAGCATCACCAAGGCGCTACAGGGCGAAGCACTCCACCCTTTCTGCGGAGCGCTGATCAGCACGTCCACGCCATTGGCCTTCATGTCCACCCAGAGTTCCCCTGACGCGATGCAGTCGAGTACAAAAATACCGCCAGCCGCGTGAGTGGCGTCGGCCACCGCCCGGACGTAGTCATCAGGTAACAGCATGCCGGCCGAGGTCTCGACATGAGGCGCAAAAACGACACCGGGTTGCTCGGCCTGAATGCGTGCAACCACTTCATCGACGGGCGCCGGACTGAAGGGTGCTTGGGGATCGTTATCCGTCTTTCGCGCTTTCAACACCACCGTGTCTGAAGCAATAGAGCCCATGTCCAGGATCTGCGACCAGCGAAAACTGAAGAATCCATTCCTGATCACCAGGCATTTCCTGTCCGTGGCGAACTGGCGCGCGACCGCTTCCATGCCATAGGTTCCGCCACCGGGCACGACGACCACGGCATCGGCGTTATAGACGGATTTCAGAGTGCCTGAAATGTCGTTCATCACCTCCTGGAAGGCGCAGGACATGTGATTCAGAGATCGGTCTGTGAAGACGACGGAATATTCCAACAGGCCTTCGGGATCTACATCGGGTAACAAGCCGGGCATATAAAGATTCTCATTTGAAACCAGATTCATGAGAATAGCACTCAAAGCGCTGGAATGGTGCCCAAAAAACAGGTTCAATTGACCGATGGCAGAAGGGTCAGGAAATCAGTGATGCGCGCGAAATTCTGGCATGAGCGGTGGGACAGGGGCGAGATCGGTTTTCATCAGCCCGGGTTCAATTCTCACATGCAGCGTTTTACAGGCCGGTTTGGCATTGAGCCCGGAGCTAACATACTGGTGCCGCTCTGCGGCAAAAGTCTTGACATGCTTTGGCTGGCGGAGCAGGGATACCGGGTCACCGGGATCGAGCTGAGTGAGCGCGCGGCGGAAGATTTTTTTGCCGAGAATGACCTGGTCTTCGAACGAATCACTGCATCCGGTATGACAATTTATCGTGGCCAGATGATTGAAATATGGGCCGCCGATTTTTTTAAGGTAACCCAGCGAGATTTACCCCGGATGGATGCGGTCTATGATCGGGCCGCGCTGATTGCACTGCCGCCGGACATGCGTCCGACTTATGCAGCGCACTTCACCCAACTGGTCGACGAGGGGACCCCTGTATTGCTGATTACTCTCGAGTACCCCCAGCAGGAAATGAAGGGTCCTCCGTTTTCCGTGACCGGAGAGGAGGTGGACGAACTGTTTTCCAGTGCCTTCGAAGTCGAGCATCTGCTGCAGGAAGAATGTCTTTCAAAGGAGCCCCGATTCCGTGAAAAAGGACTGACCCGAATGGAAGAGCAGGTTTTCCTGTTACGGAAGAGGGGTTCCTGATTCAATAATTTTTCAGTGACCTGGCACGCGTCAGGCTGACCAACCTGGCCAGGCCGCCTTCGAGATCACGCCATGGTGAAAGGATCTCCAGGTGCGCCACCGCGGCGGTCGGCATCAGTTTGTAATCCGGCTGAGGTGGAATCTCATCGATAACCAGGTTTTGCAACAGAATCTCCAATCCCGGGTTGTGACCGGCAATCATCACGCGTTGAGCCTCTGGCGGGCTTTCATTCAGCACGTTGAGCAATGCGCCGGATGATGAATGGTAGATGCGCGGGTCCAGGTGGATGTCTTCCGCCGGTATGCCCATCTGTTCACACACGAGAATGGCCGTCTGTTTCGCACGTTCGGCAGGTGAGCTGACCACGTAATCGGGAACCAGTCCCCGCTCATTCAGCCAGCGCCCCACCCGGGGCGCTGCATTGCGGCCCCGCCTGGCCAGAGGCCGTTCAAAGTCTGTTCGGGCACCCGTGTCCCAGTCGGACTTGGCGTGGCGAAGTATCAGCAATTCCCTGGTCATGCGGATGATCATAAACGGAACGGGAGGAAAGTACATGCTGTCTTTACGCTTGAGTGTTACCAATGTACCGTGGTAATATATTTGTACTTCAACGAGAGAGATCATCATGGAAAAGAAACTGGTTGAACGGACCCAGACAGGCGTCCGCATTGAGAAATCGCTGCTCAAGGTTTTGAAAGGGCTGGCGGAATACTGCGAGCTGTCGCTGGGCGACTTGCTGGAAGGCATCGTGCTGCACAGTTTTGAAGGCAAAGCACCCTTTTCAGAGGCCACGTGCGAAGTTATAGATAACCTGAAGCAGGTTTATGGTTGCGAACTGACGGCTGCCGACAGCCACAAGCTGAAGGAGATCAATCAATGAAAGGCGCTGCGGAGCTGATGACAACCTGCGACCAAGAGCGGTTTCCGACCGTAGAGGCCTTCGAGTCCGGGACCCTGGACCCGGAGGCATTTGATCACCAGGCGCATGTTTTCATCGCGTGGAAACTGCTGGAAAAAAATTCTCTGGACCGGGCGACCTCGAAGTTCCTGTCGGCGCTGAAGCGGCT
>JARFQZ010000287.1 GCA_029287515.1 Lysobacterales bacterium | reverse complement strand
CCCATCTCATCTAGATCTTCCCGCTTTACCAGCTCGTCCTCTAAAGTCATGCTGGCACAGGCTGATAGCATAAAAAGAGTGAGAACCAGGAATTGTTGTCAAGAATATAGGAATCGGCGCGGGTTAAACTTCAAGACCATGGCTGCGACCACTTTATTCAAGGGATCGCTTGCTACGTTTAAGAGCATCCTCCTGAATTGACCAATTAGCAGTCAATTTCCTGGCGGCTGAATTTACGGCATTTAAAGACGAAACCAGGGCAAGCGGGACCCCAATAAGTGCTGCCCGCGACCCGGCCTGGTAATGCTCGATTCATAAATCCTTAAAAATTGACCCTGATGCACATCATTGCACCACTCCTGCAGCGGGTGTAGCTTGACCCATGTTCAGTTACAGCCAAGCCTGCTTCGGGTGGGACGGAATCGTAACAAAACTTGGTGGAGCAACGTTCAATGACTCTGGCCAGAATTTCCGCTGGCGTTTTAACGCTTGGTTTGTTGTTCAGCCTGTGGGTTTTCTCTGGCTCCTCCGGGGCTTCAGCTTTTGTACAGGAACCGCCAGCCGCGGACCCGATCGGTGTCAACCTGGCACCCGTTATTATCGATGGCAAGAAGCTGTTTCGGGTTCGCGGCATATCCTCATATCCCGCCTCGCGAAGAGCGGGCGAAATCCGGCAACGAATCATCGAACTGGCCAGGGACGAGTCGTTCGACCCGAATCAGCTGACCGTGTCGAATGAGGACCCCAGCCGCTCAATCGTCATGGCCGGGGACATCGAGGTCGTAAACGTTTTCGATGAAGATGCGGCACTGGAAAATACCCGACGCGAATTACTGGCCATAATTTATCGTGATGTAATCGCGGAAGCGATGTTGCAGTACCGGTCCGGCCGTAGCACCAATCAGTTGGTTAGTAGTTCGTTGTTGGCCCTGTCCGCGACCGCGCTATTTGTATTTTTGATGTGGGCAACCAGACGCACGTTCCGTTGGCTGGTCGACTGGACAGACCGTGATGTCCGACGCAGTGTCCAGGATCTGGCGACTAAAACGTACCACCTGTTTCATCCCCGTCAGCTGTGGGCCTTTGTAGCTGGATTGCTGCGTTTCCTGCGTTTGGTAGCCTACCTGGCCCTGATTTATTTCTATCTCAACGCCGTTCTGGGACTGTACCCCTGGACGCGGCCTGCCGCGCGCATGCTGTTCCGTTTCGTAGTGAATCCCCTGGAAAGCCTCTGGCTTGGTTTTGTTTCTGCGCTGCCAAACCTGATCTTCCTGGTTATTTTCTGGATTGTGACGAGTTATGTACTTAAATTCTTTCGTGCATTTTTTCGGGCAATCGAGCGTGAACAGATTCGACTGGAGAGTTTTGAAGCGGAATGGGCGATGCCCACCTACAAAATTGTCCGTATCCTTGTCATAGCCTTCGCCATAGTGGTTGCATATCCTTATATCCCCGGCTCCGATTCGCTGGCATTCAAGGGAGTGACCGTCTTTGTCGGTATCCTGCTCTCGCTGGGCTCTTCCTCGCTCATCGCAAACCTGCTGGCGGGCCTGAGCATGACCTATCGCGGCGCTTTTCGTGTGGGCGACCGGATCAGGGTGGGAGAGACCCTGGGATTGGTCGAAGAGCTCAAGGTAATGACCACCCGCGTGCGCACACCCAAAAATGAAATCGTGATCATTCCAAATTCAAATATCCTGAATACCGACGTAATCAACTATTCACAACTGGCAAAGAGCGAGGGCCTCCTGCTGCACACAACGGTCGGCATTGGCTACGACACGCCGTGGCGCCAGGTGGAGGCCATGCTGGTTGAAGCGGCCAATCGTACAGATCGCCTCAACAGGGAACCGCCGCCATTTGTGCTGCAAACTTCCATGGGAGATTTTTCTGTGGAATATCAGATTAACGCCTACTGCAGCGACGTCAGTCATCTTCAGCAGATTTACTCGGAGTTGCATGCCAACATTCAGGACGTATTCAACGAATATGGCGTTCAGATCATGTCCCCTGCCTACGTTGCGGACCCGGAAACGGCGAAGCTGGTGCCTCCGGAACAGTGGCATAAGGACCCCGCGCCCAAGCCAGAGTAACTGGATTGCCGAAAGGCAGACGACGGCAAGGCAAGGTTCAAGTGGGGGAATTGTCCTCACAAATCCTCGTAGGGGATTGAAAACGTATCGCCGTCCTCGATTCGACCGCTCTGCAGGCCCTTGTTGAACCAGCGCATGCGCTGTTCCGAGGTGCCGTGGGTGAAGGTGTGCGGCAGCACCCGGCCCCGGGTGCGGCCCTGAATGGCGTCGTCGCCAATGGCGTTGGCAGCGCGCATGGCTTCCTCGATGTCGCCGGTGTCCAGGTAACGCTGGTTGTGGTGCGCCCACACGCCGGCGTAATAATCCGCCTGCAGTTCCAGCCGCACCGAGTATTCGTTGTAATCCGGCCGGCCGCGCATGGCGTGGACTTTCTGGGAGGTGCCGAGCAGGGTCTGGATGTGGTGCCCGACCTCGTGGGCGATGACATAGGCTTGAGCGAAGTCGCCCGGAGCCTGGAAACTCCGCTCCAGCTCGTCATAAAAGCCCAGGTCGACATAGACCTTCTGGTCAGCCGGGCAGTAAAAGGGCCCCATCTGGGCCATGCCTGCGCCGCAGGCAGTCTGGGTTCGCCCGCGG
>JARFQZ010000008.1 GCA_029287515.1 Lysobacterales bacterium | reverse complement strand
CCTGTTCGACCAGTCATCCTTCGCCAAGTTTCGCCTGGAAGGCCCGGATGCGATGGCCGCGCTAAATCGCGTCTGTGCCAATGACATCGACGTGGCCGACGGTAGAATCGTTTACACGCAATGGCTGAATGATCGCGGCGGCATTGAAGCCGACCTCACGGTGACCCGCCTTTCCCGCGACTGTTTCCTGATTGTGGGTGGTGCGGAAACCGAAGTCCGTGATTTTTACTGGTTGAAAAGCCATATTCCGGCACAGGCGCATTGCATTCTGACCAACGTCACCTCCGCTATGGGCGTGATCTCGTTGATGGGCCCCGGGTCGCGGGACCTTCTGCAGCGATTGACACCTGCCGACGTGTCACACGAAGCCTTTCCCTTCGCCAGCAGCCAGGAGATTGAGCTGGGCTACGCGCTGGTCCGGGCATCCCGGATCACTTATGTCGGCGAGCTGGGCTGGGAACTGTATGTGCCCACCGAGTTCATGGCAGGGGTATACGACGAAATCTGTGCCGCCGGCGACACGCTCGGCATGGTGCATGCCGGATACCATGCGCTGAATTCCCTGCGCATGGAAAAAGGCTACCGGCACTGGGGCCATGACCTCACCGACGAGGACACGCCGCTGGAGGCGGGCCTGGGTTTTGCCGTAAAAGTGGATAAACCGGGTGGGTTCATTGGGCGCGAAGCATTACAGCAGCAAAAAGAGCAGGGGGTGAAACGGCGGCTGGTTCAGTTCCAACTGGATGACCCCGAACCCCTTCTTTATCACAACGAACCGATCTGGCGTGATGGTGAAATTGCAGGCTATGTCAGTTCCGGCGCATACGGGCACACCCTGGGCGCGTGCATTGGATTGGGCTACATAGAACGTTCTAACAAGAAATATAATAACGAATGGCTGGACGGTGAATTTGCGATTGAAGTCGCCGGGGAAAAATTTTCCGCCAGCGCCTCGCTGGCGCCACTGTACGACCCCGGCAACGAAAGGATTCGCTGTTAGCCCCTGCCGACCGCCTCGCGCGAAAGGAATACCGGAAACTCCTCCCGGATGGCGCGGTCCACGTCGTCGCTGACGTGCGCCGGGTAATGCTTTTGCAGAATTTCGTTCTTGCGGGCAATGGCATGCTGCAACGGATCAGGCTTGCCGCTACCCTCCCACACGGTAGGACTGTTGCGGTCACTGAAGTCCGGATACAGGTATTCACTTTGCATGACCCGCAGGGTCTGGGCCGAACCCAGGTAGTGGCCTTCACCTCCCATGCAGGTATCACGAATGGTGTCGAAACTCAGCGTTTCTTCATCGACCTCGATACCCCGGGTCATTCGCATCGCCGCACCCAGAACGTCGTTATCCAGCAGCAGGCTCTCGGGGCAGGCGCCCAGCAGGCTGGCGTACATTCCAGCAGCTTCGTAAACGATGTTGGCCCCGGACAGTGCAGCCGCCAGGGCGGTAGAAGCCCGTTCCGCGCCGGCCTGGAAATCAGGCAACTTGGAGTCGGTCATGCCGCAGGCCGTGCCGAAAGGCAGTTCGAACACTTCACCCATCTGGGCGCAGGCTGCTGACAGCAGGCCCTGTTCGGGCGAACCGCCGCTCATCGCACCGGTGCGCAGGTCAGATACAAACGGCCAGGCGCCCAGTATGGCAGGGGCGCCGGGTTTGATGGCATTGACGTAAACCAGGCCTCCCAGGCACTCGGCCCAGGCCTGCGACACCGCACCCGCCAGGCACGCCGGGGTGGTCGCGCCGGCCTGTCCGGCAGACAGCAGCAATACCGGCATACCGCCTTCCACTGCCACTCTCAGGCACTTGAGCGCCTCGTCCGTAAATTTCATCGGCGGCACCACGAAGCAATTGGACTGGCTGACAAAGGGCCGCGCACGCCACTGGGATTCACTGCCGGCGACCCGATGCAACATCCGCAGTGACCGCTCCAGGTGAGCCACATCGGACCAACTGGTCCCGACGTGCTTGGCCGTACCCATCACCGAGCAGTAAAGCGTGTTGAAGTCCATCTCGTAGTTATCGGGAAGATCCCTCAGCACGCACATTCGCTGAAACAGGTGAATGTGCTCGCAGGTATCAGCGATACGCGCCAGGTCATAGAGATCCTGGGCAAGTGAGTCGCGGTAAGCCCTCTTTTCAGCATCCACGATCATCACCGCAGCGCCCGCAGTGGCGAAGTGAACGTCCTGGCCGCTGATCCTCAGATCATGTGAAGGATCCTGCCCGTACAGCACCAGGCTTTTTTCCGCCTGGCCGATCGCCCGCTCTACCGTCGCCCTGGGCATACGTAAACGGCCGTCGTCGCCCAGAACGGCGCCCACTGCGGTGCAGGCTTCGATGCAATGTGGTGTTGCGTCACCAAAGCCGACCTCTTCCAGGATCCGGAAAATATTTTCCTGAACGGCGGCGACGCCCTCTTCCTTTAGCGGTTTGAAGTGCCCCCCGGTTTCCCCCGGCCGCACCGGCTGATGTTCGGCGGCCAGCGGCGCTGAGCGTTGTGCAACGCGTGCCTTTCTTCCCCCGGCTCTTTTCGCCACTTCGTACACTCTCCCATACCCGGCCAAGTGAATATAACTGTACTCCATTTGCTACTTCGGCATAATGAATCCGTGAACAGAAACGTCATCATCAGCCATACCGGGGGAGAAACTGACATGCTGGTAGTCAACAAGGGCATTGCCCAACCCTGGGAGTGCGACGTCATGGGGCACCAGACCACCCGCTTTTACGTCGCGATGTTCGATGACGCTTCCTACAATTTCCTGTACGAGGTTTTCGGATGGACGATCTCGGCCCACGAGCACGGCCGTTATGGCTGGGCCGATGTCCGCCACGTGATCGAATACCAGGCGTAAGTTTCGGCGGGAGACGTGCTTGAAATCCGGGCACACCTGAAAAAAATCGGCACCAAGTCGTTCACCACCCTGTACGAAATGAT
>JARFQZ010000265.1 GCA_029287515.1 Lysobacterales bacterium | reverse complement strand
AGACCAGGCATACTACGCTCAGCAACAGGCCGAGGCCGCCCAGCGGCAGGCCGCCCAAAACCCTGATTCTCCGGAAGCCAAATTGGCACAGCTGGACAGCATGCTGAAGAAAGGCTATATCACCCAGGCTGAGTACGACGCGAAGAAAAAACAGATCCTGGCGAGCATGTAATGCCAACCGGCCGACGAAGGTTCATCGGCCGGTAGATTTTTTACGGCCCCGGCTTCACCGCGTTGTCGTGAACCCACAGCACGGTCGCCTCATCGGTATCATTTTCAGACACGGCCTTGCCCATGACCGATATACCCGCTTCGTGCACCGACTGCGCTGATCCACTGACCAGTGGGTGCCACGGCAGCAGGTCCTGCCCGTTGGCAATCCGTTTGTAGGCGCAGGTAGGGGGCAACCACTCAAAGGCCTCCGGTTCACCGGGCCTCAGCTGCAGGCATTCCGGCACCTTCCTGATCCTGTTGGCGTAGTCGGAACAACGGCAGGTAGAGAGGTCCAGCAACTTGCAGGCGAGGTCGGAGTAAAAAATTTCCCCGGTGTCCTCATCCTCGATCTTGTGCATGCAGCAGAGCGCGCAGCCATCGCACAATGACTCCCACTCTTCAGCCGTCATCTCGCCCAGGCTCCTGGTTTTCCAGAAAGGTTTGCTCACTGCTCAATAGTGCCGGTTATTTCCCGGCCAACTCCTTCAATGCCATCCTGGCGCTGTACAGGTCAGGATCGCGCTGCAGTGCGGCCCGGTAGTTCTCAATCGCTTTGTCCGTCTGCCCGGCCACCTTGTAAGCCTTGCCAAGGCTGTCCCAGGTATTGGCGGAGCCCGGGTAAAGCAGAGTGTTGATACTCAGTATTGCCGTGGCGAATTCAATATTGGTGACAAGCTTGTCCAGGCCGCTTCTGTTGATCCCGTCTTCAGACAGGGCCTGTTCGTCCGGATGGGCTTTCAGGGCAGCGCGGTAAGCCGCGACAGCCTCTTCGAAACTGCCCTTTTCCAGCACTTCGCCAGGCAGGTTCTCATCTGCCGCCAACAGCTTCCTCGGGGGTTGATCGTCGCTGCTGACGACAAAATTGAATGTGCGTTGATCGCCGCTACCGGTGAACTTGACCGGTGTCTCGCGCGTGCGGCGCAGGAACTGGTCATTGCCCACAAAAAACAGTTCCTCGGGCTTTTCACCTGTGTAGCGCATGAACAGGCGGTCGCCTTCACGATAGATGTTAATGGCCGTGGCGCCGTCGTAGCGGTAACGCCCAGGTGCATTTTCAAGGGCTTCCCGCGGGACCTCAAACTTTTCCTGAACGCTAAAGCCGCCCCAGCCATAGGCAAATCCCACGCCACGGATGACTTCCTTGATGAAAGCCGGGTGATTGGAGTTGGTCATCACGACCACGCCGTAGCCCTGGTCGATGCTGGCTACCATTTCGGCTGAAAACCCCTCATCCCAGCCGCCATGGCCGAAATATCCGGCACCACCCTGGTCTTTCACGCTCAGCCCCAGTGAATAGCCGGAATCAACCGGATAAACCATGTACCACGCCATGTCCTGTGACATCAGCTCGCTGAAACCGCGCAGCGCGTTCTGCAGTTCAACAACAAAAAGCGCCAGGTCTCCCGCTGTTGTCCAAAGTCCGGCCGCGGCCATTTCCGGGTAGGTATGGCGCTTGCCGGGCACGTCTGAGCCGTACGGCAGTACGCCGGCTGCCGCGTTATTCAGCCAGGCCTCGGGCAGTGGTTGCGTGAATGTACTCCGGTTCATTTTTGCCGGCCCGAGCAGCAGTTCCTGCATCAGTTCCGGAAAGGGTTTGCCCGATGCATCGATCATCATCTGCTGGGCAACGGAATAGCCGCCCCCCGAATACCGAAAACCTTCACCGGGAAGCTTGTCGACACGAACAGGGTCCGAGTTTGCCGGCCCGGCGCCATCCAGTACCTGGACAAGCGTGGGCACCGGTTGATCGGGCGGGTATCCCCGGAATCCATGGACGGTCAGTCCGCCGGTGTGGCTCAACAGTTGCCTGAGAGTTACCTTTTCCCGGGCCGTGAAATCGTTACCCGGCAGCTTCCAGGTTTTCAGCGTCTCGTTGACGTCATCATCCAGGCTCAATTGACCGGCTTCGACCATTTGCAGCGCTGCAAACGCTGCAACCGGCTTGCTGATGGACCCGGCCTGGAAAAGTGTTTCGGCAGTTACCCGCTCACCGGTCTGACGATCCGCCAGTCCGTAGTTCCTGACCCAGGCCACTTTGAATCCTTTCACCAGTGCGATGCTGACACCCGGCACGCCGTAGTGCTCCATGCGTTCGTCCAGGGTCCACGACTTGTCTCCTTTAAAAACGACGGCGGGCCAAAGGCCAATTCTGAAAGGCTTTTGGTCACTGCCCTGTGCTGCCGGAACCTGGCAGGAAAGAAGTGCGGTGAGTAACGCCGTGGCGAAAGAGATGAAACGCATGGAAAGCAATCCGTTTGTTCTACCAGCCCGCTATTCTACAGCGCTCTGAAGGAGACGGATAAAAAAAGGCCCGGACGGGTGTCCGGGCCGCACAAAGGAGGTCAAGAAACGTTCAGAAAGTCAGTGTTGCCATGACTCGCATTACCCACACATCGTAATCCGGGCTCTCGTCGCCCAGGGTCAGCAAGCCGCTGATATCCAGGGGTCCGTAGCCGTCGATGAACCAGTCCGCCGTGTCGTATTCTTCACGGTAGGCGTCGAATCCCAGGCCCCAGCGCTCGTTCATCTTGTACTTCAGATAACCGCGCAGGTTGGTGAGCTTGGTGGTCAGCACCGGGAACGGGCCTTCGCCCGCGCCGCTGTCGACCAGGATATCGCCGTCAGACTTGGAGGAGACATAATCCACGCCGTAGGTCCATTTCTTGCCGGCCTGGCCGTTGATGCCCAGTCCCCAGGTCCTGATCTTGTCCTTCGTAAAACCATCCCAGATCATGGTGTTGGCGGGCGAGGATGAGCCGGACAGTTCGGATTTGATCCTGTCCCGTGTGTAGAAACCATAAACCACGGCGGCCTCGGAAATCGCGTAGTTGACGTCCAGGTTGATGCTGGTTTCCTTGGCATTGGTCAAGCCGATGATGGAGTTGTCATAATCATCATCGGTGATGTAGTAGCTCACGTTGATGCCGAGTTCTTCCACCGGGAACAGGTCGACTTCGACGGTGCTGCGGTCGCGTTGGCGATCCGCCATGTTGAACTTGCGCATCAGCGGATTTTCGGCCCGGTCATAGTTGCCCTGGGGTTCGTAAACACTGTTGTCACGGTCCAGGTACTCGTATTTTAGCCGTGCGTCAAACCAATGCCAGGGTGCAAACTGGAATTCACCCCACCAAGTGTCCTCGTCCGATTTGCGAACGTCCTGGTAGGTGCGCTTCAGGGTTTCATTCTTGTATCCACCCATCAGGCGCGTGGTGTAGGTCGGCCGCCAGCGTAAATCAACTTTCCACTGGTCGCGGTCGTACTCGTAAGGACGATTGCTACGCGGCCCGGCCGGCCACACTTCCATGATCACCGGGTAGTACTCATCGACAGGCGTCTTGTTGTCGCGCTTGTCCGCCTTGTACGCGGCCGTCATGTCCAGGCGGTCGGCCAGCACGAAGTAGAACCGGCCCATCAGGTTGTACATCGAAGTCTCGAGCTTGCCGTCCAGGCTGTCCCTGGGCAGTTCGCGGTCCTCGTATTCAGGACTGATGGAATACGGCAGGAAAGGCACATCCTGCTTGATCTCGCCAACGTAGGCCTTGCCGGAGAACCGGAAACGGTTCGAGAACCGGTAAGCGCCCGCCAGGCTCAGTTGCTG
>JARFQZ010000256.1 GCA_029287515.1 Lysobacterales bacterium | reverse complement strand
GTGACAGCCAGGACATCGGCTTTTCATTTCAAAGGCGAAAACCTGCCAATCGATGAAATTGCGCGGCAACTGGGTGTAGAGCACGTCGTCGAGGGTTCGGTGCGCCGCGCCGGCGAGCAGCTTCGAATCACAGCACAGTTGATTCGCGCCGATGATGGCTTCCATCTCTGGTCCCAATCCTACGATCGCAGGACCGCGGACACGTTCGCCGTCCAATCGGATATTGCAGAGAAAGTCGCCGGCGCTCTGAACGTGTTCCTGGACGACACCTTGCGTGCACGCATGCAGCGGGCCAGCACCCGCGACGTGGAAGCCTTCACATCATTCCAGAAAGGCATGGTCCTGTACGAACGCGCGCACCAGGAGCCTAACCAGATCAGCTTGCTGAGACAGGCCAATGTCAGGTTTGAAGACGCGATCGCCAGGGCGCCGGAGATGGTCGAAGCCTACAATTACCATTCGGACCTGAGCAGCCACATTCTGATCAGCCATGCGTCCGGTGAGCTGGATGGAAATATCACCACGGCTGACCTGGAGCGGGCTCCGAGAGAGCTGACCGAGGATTACGAGCAGATGGTCCGACATGCCAAAAATAACAATCAACTGCATAATGCCAGGTTCGGGTTTGCCCTGTTAACCGGCCAATGGCAGGGTCTGAGAGAACTCAATCTCCTGTCACTGAAAAGCGAGGGCTGCGAGACGGCCTTGTGGGCGCATCTGGTCGGTGGACCCTATGGCGACGGGCAGGTGGCCAAAGACGGCTTCGCCCGATTGCAACGGTGCGATCCGCTTAGGGTTCGCTCCATGGTTCACATAACTGGCGCGTTGTTGTGGTTAGGACAGGCGGAAATCGCTGTAACAAGCGCGAACCGATACCTGCAAGAAGCAACTCACCCCCGGCTTATAAGAGACTTGGCGCTGGGTCTGGCCTTCCTGGGCCAGACCCGGGAAGCACGACGTGTGGCCAATAACCGTTTTCGAGTGGAAACAGAGTCCTTGTGGCTGGGCGCATTAATCGCCGCAATCGAAGGCGATGGGGCGACAGCCGAAACCCTGGCTGCGGACTACTTCCTGAAGAATGGCCCGAACGATCGCGATGGCCTGATCTTCCGGGCTTCCCGTGGCCAGCGCAACGAAGCCAACCGCCTGGCTGCGTTGATTGATGCGCGACCCTTCGGACATATCGTATTATTGCAGGCGGTATACGGCTGTCTGTGTGGTGCGCCGTTCGACCTGGAATCGACCCCCCGCTTTGCGGAAATGCTGGTGGGATCGGGCCTTGCCTGGCCGCCGCTGAAGCCATACGAATTCCCACTGAAAAACTGGTAATAACAGGAAAACCAATGAACTTCGATGTCGCATTTATCGGCCTGGGCGTGATGGGCTACCCGATGGCCGGTTACCTCGCCAAAGCCGGCCACCGTGTCACCGTCTACAATCGCACTATTGCAACTGCCCAGAGGTGGGTGGCAGATTACGGAGGCACTGCGGCAACGACAGCCGAGGCTGCGGCGCAGGGCGCCGACTTCGTATTCTGTTGCGTGGGTAACGATGACGACCTGCGGTCCGTCACGACCGGTCCTGAAGGCGCTTTCACGGATATGAAACCGGGCGCGGTCTTTGTCGATCACACAACCACTTCTGCAGAAGTCGCCCGTGAGCTATATGAAACTGCAGCCGGCCAGGGTTTTGCGTTTATCGATGCGCCCGTTTCCGGCGGCCAGGCCGGAGCGGAAAACGGTCAGCTCACCGTCATGATCGGCGGTGATGAAGAAGCCGTCGCCAGGGCCGCGCCGCTGATCGACAGCTTCGCCCGCATGCAGGCGCGGCTTGGTGATTCCGGTTCCGGCCAACTGGCCAAGATGGTCAACCAGATCTGTATTGCCGGGTTGGTGCAGGGGCTCTCTGAAGCGCTGCATTTTGCCGGCAACGCAGGCCTGGACGAAAAAGCGGTCGTGGATGTCATTTCAAAAGGCGCGGCACAATCCTGGCAAATGGATAACCGGGCTGAAACCATGGTCAATGGTGAATTCGAGTTCGGCTTCGCGGTCGACTGGATGCGCAAGGACCTGGGCTATGTGCTTAGCGAGGCTCGCAACAACGGCTCCCACCTGCCCGTCACGGCGCTTGTCGACCAGTTCTACTCCGAGGTCCAGGCAAAAGGCGGTGGCCGCTGGGACACCTCCAGCCTGATCAGCCTGCTCTCAGAAAAGTAACCTGACCCCTTTTCTGGAAAAAGTAACCTGACCCCTTTTTTGTGATTGACTTACGTTAATATACCTGTCTTTAATATAAGGCATGTTAATTTTACAAGTCGTTGATTTTGGCCACTAAATCACCTCGTTTCTATTACAAAGGCAACCAACTCAAGCAGTTGCGGGCGTTCTGCGCGGTCGCCAAGAGCGGCAAAATGACGGACGCGGCTGAGCAATTGTTCTTAAGCCAACCCGCCATCAGCCTGCAGGTCCGCGCACTGGAACGCGAACTGGATACCGTGCTGTTTGAGCGCCATGGCCCACGCATCAACATGACGCGCGAAGGCCAGGAACTGTACGAGTTGGCCCGGCCGCTGGTCGAAGGCCTGGACACGCTGAATTCGCGGTTCAACCGCCAGATGAAGGGTGACCTTGACAGTGGCGAAGTGGTCATCGCGGCCGGCGTGTCGACCATCATTTACCTGCTGCCCAGGCTGGTGAAAGAATTCCGCGAGCGCTTTCCCAATATTCATGTGCAATTGCGAAACGTAACGGGCCGGGATGGCCTGGCCATGATCCGCGATGACGAAGTCGATTTCGCGATCGGCTCCATGCTGGACGTGCCTTCGGACATTTCCTACCAGCCCGTCTATTCCTTCGAGCCCGCAC
>JARFQZ010000217.1 GCA_029287515.1 Lysobacterales bacterium | reverse complement strand
GATGCTGCGGTCAACATGGCGGCTGGCTTCCGGGTGAAAACTGATCAGCGAGGCCCCTGCCTTGGCGAACTGGCCGATCAGGTCATCCACCGGCTCGACCATCAGGTGCACATCGATGGGCGCTTCGATGCCGTACTCCCTGAGCGCCTTGCAGATCATCGGGCCAAACGTAAGGTTGGGCACGTAATGGTTATCCATCACGTCAAAATGCACCCAGTCCGCACCGGCATCCAGCACAGCCTTGACATCATCACCCAACCGCGCAAAATCAGCCGAGAGAATCGAAGGAGAAATCACCGTAGATTGTTTCATCACACCCATCCATCACATTACATATTTCTAATATACACTACTTGAAGCCACGGGCTTGTTTGATTTGATCATAAGCCGTATTGATCTCGCGCACCCGGGTTTTGGCAATGTCCATCATCTCCTCCGGCAAGCCGTGGGAAACCAGCTTGTCCGGATGGTACTGGCTGACCAGTTTGCGGTAAGCCTTCTTGACTTCGGCGTCGGTGGCGCTGGCCTCCAGGCCCAGTTGCGCATATGCCTGCGACATGCTGCCCATCTGCCGTCCCGGGCTGCGCCGGCCCCCGCCCGCCGACTGGTATTGCTGACCCCCTCCCGTGCGTGCATTGAGCATGGCGGAAAATACCTGCCCGGGGATCCGCAGAATCCGGGCCACGTTGAACAGGACTTCATGCTCGGCCTGGGTCACTTTGCCACTCGAGAATGCAGCCTCGACCAGGATTTCCAGGAACATCTGCCGCAGGTCCTGCCGCACCATGGAATGATGCGCGAAGGAATCCAGGGTTTTTTGCAGGTCGAAATCCTCCTGCTTGCCCTGGTTGAACAGGCGAATGGCGCGCTGGCGGTCGTCACCGGTGATGTGCATACGCTGCATCAGCGACTCCACCATCCGGATCTCCGTCTGGGTGACCACCCCGTCGGCTTTGCTCAAATGCCCAAGAGTGGCAAACAGGGCATCGAAGAACGCTTTCTGGGTGGAGCTGACGCCGATGATGCCCGCCAGGAATCGATCGACCATGTGCCCCAGCAGCGCGCCGATGATGGCGCCGCTGATACCGCCCTTGAACAATCCCAGGACTCCCCCGATGATTTTGCCCCACCAGTGGCGTGGTATTGCGAATGAATTGCCGGCCATGTTCCTCGATACCCGTTGAATGGCAACGAAGTATATAATTGCCGCTTGCACACGCCTATACCCAAATGTCATGGAAGGGAATTTTCTTGAACGCCGGTAACCCCACCCCGTATCACGCCGACCTGGTCACCCGCTACCCGCTGATCCACCAGGGAAAGGTCCGCGACAGTTTTGCAATCGACGATGAGCACATGCTGATCGTGGCGTCGGACCGCCTGTCCGCGTTCGATGTCGTGATGGATGACCCGATACCGGGTAAGGGTGAAATCCTCACCCGCATCGCCAATTTCTGGTTCGAACGCACCCAGGACATCGTCCCCAACCACCTCAGCGGCATCCCGGTCGAAGACGTCATCGACGACCGGGCCGCGCTGCAAGTGCTCCGGCACCGGTCCGTCGTGGTCAAGCGCCTCGAGCCGCTGCCGCTGGAGGCCATTGTGCGCGGGTACATTATCGGTTCGGGATGGAAGGATTACCTGGAAACCGGCGCGGTCTGCGGCATTCCACTGCCGGACGGCCTGCAGCAGGCGGATAAACTGCCGGAAGTGATTTTCACCCCGTCCAACAAGGCGGCGGCCGGGCAGCACGATATCAATATCGATTTCCAGCAAATACGTGAGCTGATTGGCGGTTCCCTGGCCGGGCAGGTCCGCGATGCGAGTATCCGTGTCTACGAGTTCGCCGTTAAACATGCAGCAGCCCGCGGCATCATCATCGCGGACACCAAGTTCGAATTCGGCCTGGACGAAAATGGCGGCCTGCGCATCATGGACGAAGTCCTGACACCGGATTCTTCCCGCTTCTGGCCCGAGGAGTCCTACCGGCCCGGCACCAGCCCGCCCAGCTACGACAAGCAGTTCGTCCGCGATTACCTTGAAACACTGGACTGGGACAAAAAGCCGCCACCGCCACCCGTGCCTGCCGACATCATCGAGGCGACAGCGGCGAAATACAGGGAAGCTTTCGATCGACTGACCGGACCGGAGACCAAAAATGCGTAAGATCGACCTGTTGCTGAACGAATACGGCGAGAGCCACGAAAACCGGCTCAACAAGCTCATTCACTGGATTTGCGTACCGGTGATTGTCTGGACGGTGGTGGCGCTGATCTGGTCCATTCCCTTTCCCTGGAAAATCGGCTTGGGCATCGTCCCTGTCAACTGGGCAGTGATCGCGCTGGTGCTGGCCCAGGTGTATTACTTCAGCCTGTCACGCCGGCTCGGCATGGGTTTACTGCTGTATAACCTGGCCATGCTGTGGCTAACGGCGGCGATCGAGCAGGCATCACCCTGGCCTTTGTGGCAGGTAGCCCTGGTGGTGTTCGTAGTGGCCTGGATCGGCCAGTTCATCGGGCACATTTTCGAAGGCAAACGCCCGTCCTTCTTCAAGGACGTCCAATTCCTGCTGATCGGCCCCGCCTGGCTGATGTCTTTCGTCTACCGAAAAATCGGCTACCCGTATTAATCGTCCTGCTGGGCGGCGTAGGCTTCGGCGTCCAGCAAGCCTTCCATCTCGGCAGCGTCCGCCAACTGCACCTTGAACAACCAGCCTTCGCCGTATGGATCGGTGTTGACCAGCTCCGGAGTGTCTTCGAGTGCGCCGTTGGCTTCGATCACCTCGCAGGAGACCGGGGCGTACACGTCAGAAGCCGCTTTGACCGACTCCACTACCGCGCAGGCTTCGCCCTGGCTGTAGCTCATGCCGGGTTCCGGCAATTCAACGAAAACCATGTCGCCCAGTGCAGCCTGGGCGGGGTCCGAAATACCCACAACAGCGGTGCCGTTGCCCTCATCCCTGACCCATTCGTGGCTTTCCCGATAACGAAGTTCTGATGGAATCTCACTCATTGTGGTTCTTCCTTGTTGTTGGCTGCGAAATCATTCTAGCACCGCCTTGGAAAAAGTCACCCGCCCTTACAAAATACCTTCACAGGCCTTACCCATGCGCACAAACGGCGGCTTCACGATCCACGCGGGAAGTCTCTTGCCCCGGATTTCCACTTCGCAACGATTGGCCGTCGCGGCGGGCACCCTGGCAAAGGCGATGGCCTTCTGCAGGGTAGGCGCAAAACTGCCGCTGGTGGTAACGCCTACACCTTCCGGAGTGATCACTGTCTGGCCGGGACGCAACACGCCCCGCCCCTCAAGCACCAGCCCGACCAGTTTGTTCGG
>JARFQZ010000164.1 GCA_029287515.1 Lysobacterales bacterium | reverse complement strand
GCACTGCTGGTGCAGGAACCGGAAATCATGCTTCTGGATGAGCCGACCAACCACCTGGATCTGAAGCACCAGGTCGAAATCATGAGCATGGTCCACGAACGCGTCCTTTCAGGCACGCATTCAGCGTTTGCGGCACTCCACGACATCAACCTGGCAGCCCGTTACTGCAGCCATGTCGTCATGTTGTTCGGGGATGGCGAGTGGTGCGCCGGTTCTGCCCCGGACATGCTTAACGAATCCAGCCTGGCAAAGCTGTATCACTGCCCCGTGGAGCGCCTGGAAAGCGAGAGCGGCCCGCGTTTTCACCCGGCAGCAGGCCCCGGGTGATCAGGCAACGGCTTTTGCTTTCATCCGCGTGTAAATCTGACCCAAACGCCAGGCGCCAAAGGCCCACAACCCCATGACCGGGACGTAAACCCAGGCAATCTGGGCAATGGACAATCCTGCCGAGGTCAGGCCCTTGAAAATCCAGCTCGCGGTAACATCGCTGCCCCGGTAAACCGCGGTGTCTATGAAATTCTTGCTTTTATACTTCGTTTCGCGGTCGACCACCGTAAAAAGCATTTCCTTGGTCGGCCCCAGCATGCCGTAGTTCAGGGATCGCTGCGCTACCTGGACCGCTGCGAACAGCACCAGCCCCATGGAACTGCCGAGAATGATGAATCCACCCGCGAGCACCGTGGGGATCAACACCAGGGTTTTCGGCATTCCCAGGTAGCGGACCAGCCGCGCCGTGATAAGAAACTGGAACAGGAACGCCAGGATCTGGACGGCCTGGTCCACATGGCTGAAGAACCTCGTGCGTTCATCGAAACCGGTAATATGCTCACTGACCAGGACTGCCAGGCCGTTGAACAGGAAGGTAGATGTCAGGTTGTGCAACAGCATCAGCAGGCAGGCGTAAAGGAGATATTCTGAGCGGAACACCCTGGCTGCGCCTTCCCAGACACTGCCGCCAATGACCTCCGTCGGCTTGTTTTCCCGGTCCTTTCGGGCAAATCGACCCAATAGAATCGCCAGCAACGTAGCCAGCAAAAGAGAAAAAGAAGCCGTGATCATTACCCCTGTGGCCCCCCAGGCAGGCACGATACTCTTGGTTATCGAGGGCGCGATGATCGCCCCGACACTGCCGCCTGCCATGATGAAGCCAAACAGTCGCTGGGCCTGCCCCGGCCTGAAAATATCGGCCATGAAACTCCAGAATACGGATACGACAAACAGGTTGAACACGCTCAACCAGATATAAAACGTCCGCTGCAGCCATGAGGGGGTGGCGTCGCCTTCGAAAAAAACCGCGAACAGTACCAGGTGCGAAATGAAAAACAGGTAAATGGCCGGAATGAACTGGCCGCGCCTGAAACGGGAGACGAGAAAGCCGAAAACCGGCACAATCAGCAGCATGGCGGCAAAAGTGCCTGTGTAAAGCCAATGGAGGATTTCGCTGTTGTTCGCCGCTACTGCGCCCCGCAGGGGACGCAGCATGAAATATCCGCCAAGGAGAAAGAAAAAGTACGAAAAGGCGATCGCCAGGCGTGGCCATTCACCATGCTCGACCTGGACCAGGCGTTCCAGAAAATTGTTGCTTTGACCGGGGTTGGCCGCCTGGGGCATCAACCGTCCATCACGCTGACTTCCTGACCGGGCTGCAGGCGTTCGTTTCCACGAATCACTACCTGGTCGCCCGATGAAATATCGCCCAGAACCTCCACGTCCTCACCCTGGCCGACACCGACCGTCACGGTTACCTGTTGGGCCTGGTTGTTCGAGTCCACGACAAAAACACTCTGGCCCTCGGGGCGCAGCACGAGGGCGTCTCTTGGAACAGTCAGCACTTTGCGAGTCGCCGACGTCGGAATGGCTACCCGCATCGTCTGTCCGACCGGAAAAGGCGAACCTTTCAGGTCGATTCGCAATTCAAACTGGTGTGTTTGCTCGTCCCCCACCGCGACCACCGTGCGGACAATGCCGACCGAACTGATTTCCCCCGCACTCAAGTACAACGCCTGGCCCTTCCGAACATAACTGAAGTACTCCAGCGGCGCCCTCGCTATGATTTCGAGATGCTCCTGATCAACCAGCCTGACGACTTCACCGCCCTCTTCGACACGCTCCCCCGGGGTCATCAGGCGCTCCACCACAATTCCGTCGAAGGGCGCAAGCAGATTCGTCCTCGCCAAGCGGTCCGCATTCTGACCCAGGATTGCCCTGGCGATCTCAAGATCGCCACGGGCGACGTCCCGGTCTGACCGGGTCTGCTCGAGTTGCGTCTCGGCCGCCAGATTTTCCTCCGCCAACTGGCTGAACCTCTGCTCTTCGCTCTCCAGGAACCGCAACCTGGCTTCGGCACGTGTCACCCGCGCCAAAAGCTCTTCGTTGCGTAATTGCAGAGTGGTGGCTTCTATCCTGGCCACCCGCTCACCAGCCCTGACCTCGGTTCCCACGTCCGCAACCTCTGTGAGCCTTCCCGGGACCTCCGCCGATAGCCTGGCGTCGTTCCGGCTGACGACCGTGCCGGGCACCCGGGTGATAGACGCAATGTCCTTGACAGCGGCTTCAGCCACTTTGACCAGGGCCGGACCCCCCATCTGCGCCCAGCCCGGGGCCGGTACAATCAATAACCAGATGGCAAGGCCTATTCCGGAAAACGCTGTAATTCTCATATTCACGCCAATTCAGGTACCAGCTTGCTCGCCGGCTTCAATTCCTCGTTCATTCTGAGCAGGCTGGGCAACAGAATCAACGTAAATACCGTGCTGACCAGCATCCCGCCCACAATGACAGCCGCCATGCCCCGGTACAGTTCGGTCCCGGCACCGGGCATCAGCATCAGTGGCAGCATGCCGAAAATGCTGGTGGTCGTGCTCATCAGGATCGGCCTTAGCCGCAACCTTACGGCACTCTCTACCGCATCACGGCGGCTCATGCCTTCGCGTTCGGCATCCCGGGCCCGGTAGACCAGCAATATTGCGTTATTGACCACCAGGCCCAGAAGGATCACGAACCCGATCATCGTCAGCAGATCCATCTGCTGCCCGCCGCTGGCAAACAACGCCAGGTCCACCAGCCTCAGGGACACCACGCCTCCGATAGTGGCCATCGGAAGTGTCAGAACGACCAGCAGCGAGTCACGGAATGAACGAAACAGCGCCGAAATCAGCAGGTACAAAATGACCACTGCAAGAATGAAGCTTCCGGTCATGCTGGTCAGTGCTTCGTCAAGTGCCTCCGCCGTGCCGCGATACCTGACGGTTCCTCCTTCGGGCATGCTTTCAAGAATACTGGGAGCCACCTGCTGCTTAATAATGTTCAGGGCTTCTTCCATGGCCATGTCCGGTGGCGGAGTGACTTCCAGCGTCAATGTTCTCTTTCGGTCGATGCGGCGAATGTTGGAAGGTCCGGCGGTGCGTGTTACGGAGGCAAGCTCGCCCAGCGCCAGAACGTCTCCGTTCGCAGTCGCCACGGGCAGGGCGCCCAGTTCTTCCGGTGAATACCAGTTCTCGGCGCGCATGACCACGTAATAGCGGCGGGTACCGTCGAAATATTCACCAAGAAATGCGCCGTCGCCCATCGCCCGGACCACGGTGGCCATGCGTGAGCGGTTCCAGCCGACCTCGGCAATTTTGCGATCATTCGGTATCAGGCGAATTTCAGGTTCGGCCAGCTCAAGCCCCGGCACAGGGCGCACATTGGCTTCCGGCAGGGCCTGCATCACAGTGTAGAAACCCGTGCGGCCCGCGGCAAGCAACGAATCGAACGAATCAGCGGAGAGATCGATGTCTATTTTCCGGCCACCCCTGGAGCCACCAAAAATCGGGTCACGCCCGACAAAACCGAAAGTATCCGGAAAACCGGCCACAATTTCCCGGTTGAAAATCCCGATGAGCTCATCGACGTCCTCATCATGCATTGCCTCACCACCGATGAATGAGCCCCAGCCCTTGGCGGTTCCAAGAAAATAGCTCTTGATCTGCGGCGTTTTCTCCCCGGAGAGATACGGAGCCAGCCGGGCGTCAATGACGTCAACCAGCTCCTCTGCGGCAGTATCCATGCCCATTCCCGGCGCGGTAATCATGAAACCCATGACGAAGTTCTTTTTACCTTCAGGCAGGTAATCCGCGGGTGGCACCAGGAAAAGCGCCAGCGCCACGGGGGTCAACGTCAAAATGCCGACCCAGCTCCACCGTTTGCGGGGCGTGCTCGTCCAGCTCATGATGTGGCTGGTCACCCAATGCCACCAGCTGCGGTGATGATCGTCGATGGCCTCACCTTTCACCCAGTTGGCGGCAGCGGTGGGCAGGACAGTCACCGCGACGAGAAGTGAAGCAACGACCGCGGCCGAGATCGTCACCGCCAGGTCGCTGAACAGTTGGCCGGCTTCGTTTTGCAGAAAAATGACCGGCATGAAAATAGCCACCGTGGTTGCCGTGGACGCAAGCAGGGCGCCCCAGACCTGGGACACACCCCGCATGGACGCCTCATTGCCGCTCAGGCCGGCTTCACGCTGACGGAAAATGTTTTCCAGTACCACGATCGCTGCGTCCAGCACCATGCCTGTAGCGAATGCCAGGCCAGCCAGGGAAATGATATTCAGCGTGCGGCCGGTGAAGTCCAGCACCATGAATGCCATCAGCAGGCACAGCGGAATGGCCAGGGCCACGATCAGCGTTGCCCTGAATTTGCGCAGGAACCACCACAGAACCACGATGGCGAGCGAAACACCCAGCAGCAGGTTGTTGCGCACCATGCCGACAGAAGCTGAAATGTAGACCGTATCGTCCGAATCCTGCGAGATGTCGAGGTTGTTCCAATCGAGTTCGTTTTCGCCAAGGTCGGCAACGGTGGCTTTCAGATCCGACATGATCTCGTAGACATTCACGCCCGATTCGGGAATGACGTAAATTGCCACCGAAGGGCCGCCATTTTGATGAAGAATATTGGTGGCATCGACCATCGTCATTTCGACACGGGCCACGTCCCGCAGCAGGACGGGCTTGCCTTCCCGCCATTCCAGCACCAGTTCACCCAGAGAAGTGACGTCGTACTTGCCGCTGAACCGAAGCGTGTATTCCCGCCGCCCGACCTCGTTCAGGCCGGCAGAAACATCGGCGTTTTCACCCAGCTGCAACGCAATTTCGGTCAGGTCCAGGCCGATATTGGCGGCTTTAAACGGATCGAAAGTGATACGCACCTCGTGTTTCCGGCCACCGAACGAGCCCACCCGGGAGACGCCCGGCACCCGCTCGATGCGGGTAATCACGGTGTCGTCGATAAAATCCTGGTAACTTTCGATCGGCCTGGGATTCCCCTGCCTGGCGGTGATGGCGAACCAGGCAATGACCTTGTCGAAGTCTTCACCTCCCAGGCTGATTACCGGCTCAAGGGCATCCACCGGGTAACGCGGCACCTGGTTCAACCGGTTCATGACCTCGATCAGCGCCCGGTTCATATCACTGCCGATAACGAACTGCAGGTTGATAATGGCCCGGCCGAACTGGGCGGTGGACTGCATCCTGAGCAGGCCGGGAATGCTTCTCAGCACGCGTTCCTGCGGTTCGATGATTTCCGATTCAATTTCGTTCGGCGCCGACGCGCGCCATTCCGTCCAGATCGAAATTTCGGGACGCGCAATATCAGGCGTCATCTGGATCGGCAGGCGTGTCAGGCTCAGAACACCAAATATCCCGATCAGGATACAGGCTACGACGACCGCAACAGGGTTGGATAATGAAATCTTAGTCAGAGTCACGGTCTATATCATCCCAGACGATTGGGTGGGGAATGGCGAATTATAGCGCGTCTTGACCAAAGTCAGTCATCCCGCCAATTTTACAGGGTTCACCCACTTGAGCCTTGTTTCTGATGTGCTATGGGATATCATGGAACGAAGCCTCAATACGCAAACGTATGGAATTTGATTACATCATTGTCGGCGCGGGTTCCGCGGGCTGTGTGCTGGCCAACCGCCTGACTGAGAATCCCAACAACCGGGTCCTGTTGCTGGAAGCCGGGGGTAAGGACTGGCACCCTTTTATCCACATGCCGGCAGGCCTGGCCAAACTGATCGGGCTGGACCACCTCAACTGGTCTTACGAAACCGAGCCGGAGCCGGAAATGAACGGGCGCAAGATGTATTGGCCCCGGGGCAAAGTCCTGGGCGGCTCGAGCTCGATCAATGCAATGTGTTACTGCAGGGGGCACCGAAAAGACTACGATTCATGGGCAGAGTCCGGCGCAGAGGGCTGGAGTTTCAACGATGTTCTGCCCTGGTTCATCAAGTCGGAAGACCAGGAAAACGGCGCCTCCGACTTTCACGGCGCCGGAGGCCCACTGGGTGTTCGGAACCTGCGTCACACCAACCCGCTTTCCTCCACTTTCATCGAAGCCGCACAGCAGGCCGGGCACCCCCGCACCGATGATTTCAACGGGCCCAGGCAACGAGGCTTCGATTTTTACCAGGTCACACAGAGGGATGGCAAACGCTGCAGCACCGCCGTGGCCTACCTTCGACCCGCCCTGGACCGCCCGAACCTGACCGTGCAAACCCATGCCCAGGCCGAGGGCATCATTTTCGATGGGTCCCGGGCAACGGGCGTGAAGTACCGACGCAAAGGCAAGCCGGTCTCTGTCGAAGCCGGCAAGGTGATCCTGTCGGGCGGCGCCATCAACTCACCGCAACTGCTGATGCTGTCGGGCATCGGGCCGGCCGACCACCTGGAGTCACAGGGTATCGATGTCCGGCTGGATTTGCCGGGCGTGGGGGAAAATCTGCAGGATCATCTGGATGTCTGCACGCTGGTGAACTGCAAACAACCGGTCACTTATGACCAGTTAAGCGATATCGCCGTTGGAATCCGGTACCTGTTCGGCCGCAAGGGCCCGGGCAGTTCAAACATTGCCGAAGCCGGTGGTTTCATTGTCAGCCGCTTCGCCAGCGATGACCGGCCGGATATCCAGATGCATTTTGTCCCGGCCTTTCTTGACGATCATGGCCGCAACACGCTCCCCGGCCATGGCATGACCATCCACGCCTGCGCACTGAGGCCCGAGAGCCGCGGCAGGCTGAGGCTGAAATCGCAGGACCCGCTGGCGCCCCCGGCCATGCAGGCCAACTACCTCAGCGAAGAGTATGACCGCAGGATCATGAACGAATGCGTGCGCCTTTCCCGGGAGATCTTCGCACAGGATGCATTCAGGCCCTATACCGGCGACGAGGTATTTCCCGGCTCAGCGGTCCAGTCGGATGAGCAGCTACTGGAGTTCATCCGCAACAAGGCCGAGAGCATTTACCACCCGATTGGCACGTGCAAGATGGGTGCTGACGACCTGGCCGTTGTCGACCCCTCGCTGAATGTCCGGGGAATCCAAAACCTGTCGGTGGTCGACGCTTCAATCATGCCTGCGCTGGTTTCGGGCAACACCAATGCCCCCACCATCATGATTGCGGAGAAGTTCGCCTCGGCGCAGTAAGCAACGGCAGCGGAACGTGGATCAGGTCACAGATCACGCGGAGTAACTCCAGTTCGGAGGGGACCATCTGGTCGTCATGGAGAATGACTCCCAGCATCGCACCCACCAGTTTTTCCTTTTCGCCCGGTTTGAGGCGGTCGAGCCTGGGCAGAGCTTCATCAAGCGCATCCACCCAGTCGATGCGGCGCGGCAGGCGATCTCCCGCGTTCAGGCCCAGCTCATCCGCCCCGGCCCGGTATGCGGCTGCAGCAGACTCCTCACCGGAATGGCCATGTTGCGCCAGGACGGCAAGGACCTGCAGCGCCTCCTGCTCCATTGCCTTCAGAGTTTTTCTACCCGAGGTCTTGACCTGGTTTGGGTTGTGCGATTCCCACAGGTACATCCTGATAACCCGGGCCAGCAGGTACTCGAAGACATCCACCCTGCCGTCTGCTTCAACCAGTGATTTCACGGTATCCAGCACCCGGGTCACGAAATCAGGCGGCCTTCTCTTGAGGGCGGGAAATGCCACCTCCAGCAGGGGCAGGCGTTGCTCCGGAGGCGCCACACCGGCAGACTGGATCAGCGACCTCACCTGGAGCTCACTGTCTGCCCCCATTTTCCGGGCAACGACCAGTAACTGCTGCTCCCGGATTTCAGCGTCTGCATCCATCAGGGTATAGAAAAGCACCTCCGGCGCCCATTCCGTGGAATGGGCAGCCCTGGACAGGTTGTCCGGTATCGAAGCGGCAATAGCAGCCGCCATCAGCATTCGGTCCCAATCCGGATTGCCAATCTGGTCGATGATCTGCCCGGCATCGAAAAAGCCACCAGGTGCTTCATCGACCTTTTCCCGTTCACGCAGGGCTTTCTCCCTGGCGTGTTCATGTTCGCGCCGGATCTTCGCCGCCAGACGGTCGAGTTCCTCAGGCTGAAAACCGGGATCCACTCGCCTGATGCGATCCTGCAGGGGGGGATGAGTGGAAAACAGCATCATTTTCTGCCCGTCCCCAAACAACATGTGACTGACTTCTTCAGAATCCACGTCCAGGTAGGACGCTTCGCTATACACTGCAATTTTCTTGAGGGCCCCGCCAATACTGCCCGGATCACGGGTAAACTGGACGGCGGAAGCGTCCGCCAGGTATTCCCTTTGGCGTGAAACGGCGGCCTTGATCCAGCGGCCGAAGAACAGCCCAATGTAGCCGACCGCCATCAGCCCGAAGGCGATCAGCAGCACGGCAGCGCCGTTTTTGTCCCGGGAACGGCCGGCGAAATGTGAGTGGATCAGGACACGCCTGCCGATGATGGCGAGCAACAGGATGCCGAACAGGGCGCCCATCAGGCGGATGTTAATACGCATGTCGCCATTGAGTATGTGGCTGAACTCGTGCGCGATGACACCCTGCAACTCGTTCCGGTCGAGCTTTTCCAGGGCGCCCCTTGTAACCGCCACGGCGGCATCCGAGGGCGTGAAGCCGGCTGCGAACGCATTGATTCCCGACTCTTGTTCCAACACGTAGATCTCAGGGACCGGCACACCGGATGCCAGCGCAATTTCTTCGACTACATTGCGCAGCCGGCGGCGCTTTGCATCCCGGGTGTCTGACTCGACCAGGGTACCGCCCAACTGCCGTGCAACCTGGCCGCCCCCGGAGCGCAGACTGGCCGTTTTGAACAGGCTGGCGAGACCGATAACAGCCACGCAGGCGATCGCCCCGCCCGCCAGCAGGTGAGCATTGGCTTTGACCAGTTCAACCGGAGAAAGCGTCTGCTCACCGACTTCATAACCGGTGACCCCCATCACCAGCAACAGGATCAGGTTGATCGCCGCCACGATGGCCAGCACCGCCAGCATGAAAACAAAAATCAGCCGGCGGGACTGCTTGCGTGCCCGATCCTGGTGTTCGAAAAAATTCACGTGCTAGAAGCTGACCTTGGGCACCTCCCGCTTGACCTCATCTTCGATTTCCAGCAACTCCGCCGCCCTGAAGTTGAACCAGCCGGCAAAGAAGTTGTTGGGAAAGGACTCTCGCAGCGTGTTGTAGTCCATCACCGAATCGTTATAGGCCTGGCGGGCAAAAGCAACTTTGTTCTCCGTCGTGGTCAGCTCTTCCGAGAGTTGCATCATGTTCTCGTTGGCCTTGAGGTCGGGATAGGCTTCAGAAAGGGCGAACAACCGGCCCAGGGCGCCAGACAGCCCCTGTTCGGCCTGAGCCAGCCTTTTCATGGCTTCGGGGTCGGACGGGTCGGCTGCGGCTTCTTTCAACCCGGATACGGCGGTATTGCGCGCGGTTATGACCGCTTCCAACGTCTCACGCTCATGTTTCATATAGCCTTTGGCGGTCTCGACCAGATTTGGAATCAGGTCATGGCGCCGGGTCAACTGCACGTCGATCTGGGCAAAGGCATTCTTGAACCGGTTACGGCCCGCCACCAGTCGGTTGTAAATCGAAATGGCGAACAGAACGACGCCAACGAGGATAATCAGGATGGTCCAGCTCATAGCGCTTCTCCCAGCTTTACGGTTAGCACAAAGTGTAGCAAATCACCCCCGCCTGATGAGGGTGGCGATAGTCATGCGGCAACAGGGGAAGCAGCGTGCTAGTTCTTTCCGGCCTGCGCCATCTCTTTCTCGATCCTGGCCCAGGAATCCCGCAGCGTGACGATGCGGTTCAAAACCGGGCGGCCCGGTTTCGAATCGACATTGTCGTGGCAAAAATAGCCGGTGCGCTCGAACTGGTAGAAATCGCCTGCCGCTCCATCCGCCACATGAGGCTCCACGATCGCGTTTTGGATGACATCGAGCGAATGAGGGTTGAGAAACTCCCGGTAGTCGCGACCTTTCTCGCCCAGCGGATTGGGCACAGTGAACAGCCGGTCGCACAGACGAATCTCGACCGGCCGGCCGTGCTCAGCCGATACCCAGTGAATGGTGCCTTTGACCTTCCGGGATGCGCCCGGCATGCCGGAACGCGTGTCCGGGTCGAACGTACAGTGCAGTTCCGTAATTTCGCCCTGTTCATCCTTGATCACATCGTTGCACTGCACGATAAACGCGTTACGCAGACGGACTTCGCCACCGGGCTTCATCCGGAAAAATTTCCGTGGAGGGTCTTCCATGAAATCACCGCGCTCTATCCAGATCTCCCGCGTCAGGGCAACTTTCCGGGTTCCCATCGCCTCATCCTGGGGATGGACCGGCGCCTCCAGCCATTCGGTCTCGCCTTCCGGAAAATTGGTCAGCACGACTTTAACCGGGTCGAGGACCGCCATGGTCCGCGGCGCCCTGACATTGAGATCGCTACGCACTGCGTTTTCCAGCACCCCCATTGCAATAATGCTGTCAGCCTTGGAAACCCCCATTTCTGTCCAGAAAGCGCGGATGGCTTCGGGGGTGAATCCACGCCGGCGCAAACCCGCCAGGGTCGGCATGCGCGGATCGTCCCATCCATTGACCAGCCCCTCTTCCACCAGTTCCCGCAAACGGCGCTTGCTCATCACGGTGTAGTCCAGGTTGCCACGCGCGAATTCAATCTGGCGCGGATGACAGGGCGCCGGGATATTGTCCAGGAACCAGTCGTACAACGGCCTGTGATCCTCGAATTCCAGCGTGCACAGCGAGTGCGTAATGCCCTCGATGGCATCGGAAATACCGTGCGCCCAGTCATACATCGGGTAAATGTGCCACTCATCGCCCGTCCGGTGATGCGACGCATTGCGAATCCGGTAAACGACCGGGTCGCGCATATTGATGTTGGGTGAAGCCATATCGATCCTGGCTCTCAGCGCCAGCGTTCCGTCGGCGAATTCACCGGCTTTCATACGCTCGAAAAGGTCCAGGTTTTCCTCCACCGGGCGGTCCCGGTAAGGGCTCTCACGCCCCGGCTTCTTCAGGGTTCCCCGGTACTCGCGGATCTCCTCTGCGCTGAGTTCTTCGACATAGGCCTTGCCGGTTTTGATCAGGTGCAGGGCGTATTCGTAAAGTTGCTGGAAATAGTCCGAGGCATGGAGCAGTTCATCCCATTCAAATCCCAGCCAGCGGACATCTTCCATGATGGCCAGCATAAAGTCCTCATTTTCCTTGAGGGGATTGGTGTCGTCGAAACGCAGATTGGTGCGGCCGCCGAACTCCGCCGCAACGCCGAAATTCAGGCAGATCGACTTGGCGTGACCGATATGGAGATGACCGTTGGGTTCCGGAGGAAACCGCGTGATGATCCCGTCATGCTTCCCGGTTTCCAGGTCCTGGATGATGATGTTTCGGATGAAATTGGTCGGAGTGACTGCGGTTTCACTGCTCATTGGACAATCCTGAGGCGCTCTCAGCCTGTAAAGACGATGAATTCTACCGTATCCCGGCGGTAATCCACCATTACCTTGTTACCTGTCACCAGAAAGGAGTTGTCCAGCTCACCGGAAAAATTCCAGATCGCGGCTATACTGGGGTTACTGTCCGGGATGACATCGTGCTTTTTGCCCGGACTTTCTTGAGAAACCGAGGGAGAAAAATTCGAATGAAAAAAGCTTTAAAACTGGCCATTGTTTGTGCATTGACGTGCTGTTTCTGGTTGATACCGGCCCAGGCCCAGGAGAACGAAGGTGTAGCCACAAGCGTGCTGATCACGCCAAAAGCTGGGCACGAGGATGAACTGATCAAGGCCATCACCGACTACCATCACTTTGTTGCCCAATTCGAGGGACACTTTGAGTACAACTGGTATGAAATCCTGACCGGACCCCACACCGGCAAATACCTGGCCCGTTCAGGCAACCACAACTGGGCGGAATTCGACGAGGAGTATGACTGGCAGGAAGAAGCCAACAAAGTCTTCGAAGAAAAAGTCGCACCCCACATCGAACACGCGCAACGCATGATGACCGAGGAAATGGAGGAGTATTCCCACTGGCCTGAAAGTTTCGATGGCTACACCCATTTCTGGGTTGAGAATTGGTACATCAAGAATGGCCATGGTATGAAATTCAGGAAGCACCTGAAGAAAATCGTGGAAACGCTGAAAGCAAATGGCTTTCCTAACTACTGGGGCTTTTTCTCGGTAGAGTCGGGAGGTTACGGCGGGCAAGTCCAGATTGTCTCGGCCCACAAGGGCTTTGCCGACATGGCGGATTCTGAGCCTTCCTTCTATGACATCATGAGTAAAGAGCTCGGCGGCGATGAAGCGTTCGAAGAGTTCATGGCCGAATGGGGCTCCACGTTCAAATCCGGTAAAAACTGGACCGTGAAACACATGCCTGAGGCAAGCGATTACGGCAAAAAGGAATAAATTGTCCCCACCGCCTGAAAAACCCCGGCTCCAGCCGGGGTTTTCTTCTGACCGGCCTGGATTATCAAGTCAGGAACTCGTCCGTCCAGCACTGGCCAGGCGGTCGATGACCATGACAAAAATAAAACCGGCCACCAGCACCGCCAGCGCAGCCATCACCGTGGAATCAATCGCTTCGGGCCATACCGGACTGGATTCCAGCAGTTTTGACTTCCCCCGAACATCCACGAAGACCCGTTCCTGGAATGGCCAGATAATCCAGAGTGAACCCATCAGAATCCCCTTGATCACCAGCAAGGTTGAACGGTGAAAACGGTTCAGCAACCAGACAATGGCCCTTGAAAACACCACCAGCCCGGTGATTGCGCCCGCACCAAAAACGAAAATGATCCACAGATCAAACCGGCCAAGCGCTTCGATGATGTACGCATACTTGCCCAGGATCAGGAGGATAAAAGAACCTGAAATTCCCGGTAACAACATGGCGCTGATGGCGATGAAGCCGCAAAGAAAAATGAACCAGGCGGATGTTGGCGTTTCCAGGGGTACCAGGTTGACAATCGCAAAGCCCAGGGCGACGCCCAGCAAGGTGGTGAAAACATCCCCGGCCCCATAGTTTTCCACTTCTTTCATCAGGACAACGACGGAAGCGGAAATCAGCCCGAAAAACAATCCATAAATGATCTCCGGATGCGTCACGATTAATCGCGGTAACGGGATGACCCGGGTGAAGAACACGATGGCAATCGCAATGCCAAGCATCAGTGGCAGCAGAAACGCCAGGTCGTTCCGCGCCAGCGCACGTGAAAACCGGAGCGTGGCCACGTCGCGCAACCAGTTCCGGTCGAATGAACGAATGGCATTGAGCAACCGCTCGTAGATACCCAGGATCAGAGCCATGGTTCCGCCACTCACACCGGGAACGACATCGGCACTGCCCATGCAGAATCCTTTCAAGGTGTAAATTGGAAGCGGCCCCGTTTTCATTGGAGCATCATGAACAATCGCCCGGCAAAAAAAAAGCCCCGGTTGTATTCCGGGGCTAGAAAGCGCATCGCGTAAGGCATAGAAGTGTGGGGACTGCCTGTGTAGAGGGGCGACGCGCTAGGCACAGTCAACTTACAGCACTATCATAACGATGCCGCGTTAAAAAACTGTGAATGGAACGTTTCGTAAACGTGATAAATAGCCTGAACCGAAAGAAAATCGGCTCAGGCTACCTTCTGACGGGCTTTTTTGAGGGTCACCAGCAACAGTGAAATCGCCGCGGGAGTCATGCCGGGAATCCTGGATGCCCGGCCAATGGTTTCCGGCCTGATACGGTCAAGTTTTTCGCGTGCTTCCGACGAGAGCCCGCGAACTTCCGAATAATCGAAGTCATCGGGAATGGCCATGCTCTCGTTACGCCGGCGCCGCAGGATATCGTCTTCCTGGCGGTCCAGGTAACCTGCATAGCGGACCTGTATTTCAACCTGCTCCGCAACCTGCCGGCTGTTCACACCCGGCCCCAGCCCCTCGACTGATACGAGTTTTTGATAATCCATTTCAGGCCGCTTGAGCAGGTCAAGCGCACGGCTCTCCTTGCTGACGGATACACCATGCAGGGCCTCCAGGCCCCGGGCCAGGCTGTTTCCGGGTGCAATCCAAATCGATTGCAATCTCTGGCGCTCGGTTTCAATCGCCTCGCGCTTTTCTGAAAACGCCTGCCAGCGCTGCTCATCCACCAGGCCCAGTTCTTTGCCCTGTTCAGTCAGGCGCAAATCTGCATTGTCTTCACGCAAATGAAGGCGGTATTCAGCACGGCTCGTGAACATACGGTAGGGTTCCCGGGTGCCCTGCGTTACCAGGTCGTCAATCATGACACCCATGTACGACTGATCGCGTCGCGGCGACCACATGGATTCTTGACGTGTTTTACGGGCGGCATTGATTCCGGCCACCAGTCCCTGAGCCGCGGCTTCCTCATACCCGGTGGTGCCATTGATCTGGCCGGCAAAAAACAGGCCCGGGACGTGCCGCGTCTCCAGCCAGCCGTGCAATTCGCGCGGGTCGAAAAAGTCGTATTCGATTGCATAGCCGGGACGGGTAATATGCGCATTTTCAAATCCGCGAATGGAATGTACAAACTCCAATTGCACGTCAAAAGGCAGGCTGGTTGAAATTCCGTTGGGATACAACTCCCGGGTATGGAGCCCTTCCGGCTCGACGAAAATCTGGTGGCTGTCACGGTCTGCGAACCGCACGACCTTATCTTCGATCGAAGGACAGTAGCGCGGACCGGTGCTTTCTATCACCCCGGAGTACATCGGTGATCGATGCAGGCCTTCCCTGATGATCTCATGGGTCAGGCCGGAAGTATGGGTAATCCAGCAACAGACCTGTTCCGGGTGATCTTCCTCACTGCCCATATAGGAGAAAACGGGCCTCGGGACATCACCCGGCTGTTCCTGCATGACGTTGAAATCGACTGACTTTCCATCGATTCTCGGCGGAGTGCCGGTTTTCAGTCGCGCAACTGGGAAAGGCATCTCGCGCAAACGTGCGGCAAGTGTGTTGGACGGCGGATCACCTGCCCGTCCACCGGAAAACTGCTCTTCCCCAATGTGGATTTTGCCGCCGAGAAAAGTCCCGGTTGTCAGTACAACGGCGTCTGCTCGAATCTCGAGCCCGGTGGCCGTACGGCAGCCCGCCACGCGATTTCCAGACAACAGCAGATCATCCACGCCAGCCTGGAAAATCGACAGGTTCTCCTGTTGCTCGACCGTCGCGCGGATGTGGGCACGATACAGGTTACGGTCGCATTGTGCGCGAGTTGCCCTGACTGCCGGACCCTTTCGCGAATTGAGTGTTCTCAGCTGAATACCTGCTGCATCAGCGGCCTTCGCCATTACGCCGCCCATTGCATCAATTTCCTTGACCAGGTGTCCCTTGCCGATCCCTCCAACTGCAGGATTACAGCTCATCTGCCCGATGGTTTCGATGCTGTGGGTGACCAGAAGTGTCCTGGCACCGCTCCGGGCCGAGGCAAGCGCAGCCTCGGTGCCGGCATGGCCGCCACCGATCACGATTACATCGTAGGCTTTCGCAAATTCCATCGTCTCGCGTTCCTGTTCAGAGATCGCGCATTGTACTGAATTTCAAGAAAAAACGCAGCTACTGCCTGTGAACCGCCTGGGGTTTACCTGTGAGGACGCGAGCGCCCCTGGTCGAGCCCGAGCGGGCGGAGGAACGGCCGGAAGACCGGGTGAAAGCAGATGACGGGCCCGGGGAAGAAGCACTTCTGCCAAAGGCAGGAAGAGACTTGCCCGAATTGCCGCTTTTCCAGGCTGTGGACCTGCGATACTTCATGCCGCCGGAGGTTAATCCACGGCTCACCACGGCCCGGTCATCCATCCGTTTGAGTTCGGTGATTCCCGGATAGGTCACGATGGACGGCGGGCTCATCACGGGGCTGGCCACGACCTTGTCTTTCGGTTTTTGCTGAACGTGTAAACGCGGACGGTACGGTGGACACCAATAGGCATAATACCGGCCATAGAACCCATAAAACGGATGAAATCCCGGTGGCTGCCAGACATAAAAGTAGTGAGGGTAGTAGTTAGGGCTGTAATATGAAAACAGTTCGACGGGGTAATTGTTCATCCACCAGGGGTGAACGCCAAGGTCGTCATACAATAGGGAATTTCCGCCATAGTACGATCCGCCGGACTGCCGTTCCGCGATGTAATAGTCCCCCTCGCTGGAAACCGGCACGTAATAATATGGCGTGGCGCATCCCGCCAGCAAAAATAAAAATGCTATGTAATATAAAGCCTTCATCGCCTGTCTTAAGCATAGCATGCTGCAGGCTACTCACCGATTAACGGAGATCAAACTCATGGCCGAAAAAACATACGAACTTCAGGGCTATGCGATAGTCCTGGACAAGATTGTCTTCATTACCCGGGTTTTCGAAGCCGAAGACGGCGAGGGATTCCAGTTCAATATCCGCTTTGGCGGGGACTTGCGCCTGGCGCCCCGTTTTCCGACGCGGCCCGAAGCCGACCTGAAACGCAGCCTGCTACTCAAAGCTTTGAATGAAGCGTGACGGCTGGGGCTTGGCCCTTTGGTTCAACCGGAAGGCTGGACAAACCTGGCGCCAGCCTGGCCTGCCGCAAAGATCGTCACTTCCAGCCATGCCGGTTTACTGGCGTCGATATCCCTACCCGGTTCCACAACGAATTCCCTGGTTGAGTGTTCCTGCCCGTACTCTTTCCAACTGACCACCATGGCATTGCCCGAATAGTCCACGGTCTGAAAACTCGTCCGGCAATCAGATTCAGGCAGGATATTTCCACAGCCGGCAAAGTCGCCGGTTTCGGGTACCTGGATCATGACCTCGGTAACAGGATAGAGCAGATCATTGCGGATGATCATTCCAGCGATGGACAAGGCCGGCAGCGGATTGATTTCAGAAACGGTTACCGGGGAACAGGCGGACAGCAGGGTGAAAAACATCACTAATAAAAATCTTCCGGAGAACTTATTCACGCGCCTGGCGACCGGACGATTCCCCGGCCGTGGGGTAAGTAAGACAGGGGATTCATTGCTCAGCTTTCCGCTTTTTCCATGCCAAGCGCATTATTGACGATCTCGGAGACGTCGGGTGAAAGGCCTTCCGAACGCCTGATGCGAGTCAATTCTGTCTTCATCATTTCACGACGCTGACTGTCATAACGGGTCCAGGGATTGAATGCTCCTGCCATCCTGGCTGCTACCTGCGGATTCAGCTTGTCCAGGTCCATGACCTGGTCCGCGTGCAAGCGGTAACCCGAGCCGTCCGCCACGTGAAATCCGGTGGGGTTCATCATTGAAAACACACCGATGACAGAACGGACCTTGTTGGGGTTTGCCAGGCTGAATTCCGGGTGGTGGAGTAACTCGCGTACCCGTTGCACTGACCGGCGTCCAGGAATGGCTGCCTGCATCGAGAACCATTTGTCCATTACCAGGGCATCGTCGCTCCATTGCTGTTCGAACTGTTGCAGCAGGTCGTCAGCAACGGGCGCTCCCACCCAAAGCAAACCCTGCAGGGCCGCCAGCGTATCCGTCATATTGTCGCTGCCGGCCACCTGGGCTTCGGCCAATCCTGACCCCGAAGCCGTTTCGAGAAGAAACGAGAGACAAATATTTTTCAGGCTGCGCCTCGCCATGGCTGCCGAAGTCTTCGAGTACGGTTTTCCATCGGCCATGGACCGGTAGCGGGTTGAAAACGCTTCAAGCAGTGAATCCGCCAGGCCGGACTTGACGAACTTCCGGGCTTCGTGAATGCCATCGACATCGACGGGCTCCATCTGCTCAGCGAGATAATCTTCACCCGGCAGAGTCATGGCTTCCGCCAGCAGGGCAGGGTCGGAATCCCTATCGGCCAGCAATGCACGGTAGGCATCAACCAGCTCCGCACCCAGCACCATGCCGGCACCGTTCGCCCTTTTTTCGACGTTTGCCAGGATCTCCCGTTGCGCCAGTAACT
Organism: Lysobacterales bacterium; assembly: GCA_029287515.1. GTDB lineage: Bacteria > Pseudomonadota > Gammaproteobacteria > Xanthomonadales > SZUA-36 > JAHEFT01. Next base: position 9,297 of record JARFQZ010000164.1, on the reverse strand, counting down.
GGGCCGCTTCCCACCGCATGAACGGGTCGGTGTCGTGGCCCATCAATAACGCAAGCTGCGCGTTGGAGTAGGGATAGTTGAGTTTGACCGGCGCAGAAAAACCTCTCAGCAACGAGGGCACTGGCGGAGCATCAACTTCCTCGAATACAAACACCTGCTCGCGGTCTTCAAGCAATAGCAGGCAGGAATATCCTGCCGGATTTTCCTCTCCCGCCAGCAACAGCGGGATCGGGTCGCCGGCTTTGTCCAGCAATCCAACCGAAACAGGAATCACCAGGGCCTGCTTTTCCGACTGGTCGGGCGTGGCGGGCGTGCGTTGGGACAGGGTCAGGGCGAATGTGCGGGCAGCGGCATCGTGGCGGCCACTGGCGGTCAGTTCAGGCGTACCTGACTGTCCGTACCACCTGCCGAACTTTTCCAGGTTGGTGTGATTCGCATCCGCCATGGCGGCCAGAAAATCGTCACAGGTTACCGCCTGACCGTCATGCCGTTCGAAATACAGTTTCATCCCCTTCTGAAAACCGTCTTCGCCCAGCAGCGTGTGGTACATGCGAATAATTTCCGCGCCCTTCTGATACACAGTCATTGTATAGAAGTTATTGATTTCAATATATTTATCAGGACGAATCGAATGCGCCATCGGGCCGGCATCCTCGGGAAACTGGCGGCTTCGCAAATGACGCACATCCTGGATTCGCTTGACCGCACGCGAATGCATATCCGACGAAAATTCCTGGTCCCTGAACACCGTCAGACCTTCCTTGAGGGTCAGCTGGAACCAGTCCCGGCAAGTCACCCGGTTACCGGTCCAGTTATGGAAATATTCGTGGCCTATGACCCCTTCAATACCCTGGTAGTCAAAATCCGTCGCTGTGTCGGGGCGCGCAAGCACATATTTGGAATTGAAAATGTTGAGCGACTTGTTTTCCATCGCCCCCATGTTGAAATCGTTGGTCGCGACAATATTGTATATGTCCAGGTCATACTCAAGGTCAAAGCGGTCTTCATCCCATTTCATGGAGTGAATGAGGGACTCCATTGCATGGTCACAACGGTCCACGTTTTCATGCTCAACGTAAACCCGCAACGTGACATCCCGCCCGCTGCGGGTTTTGAAATGGTCTTCCACACAAGCCAGGTCACCGGCCACCAGCGCAAAGAGATAACAGGGTTTTGCAAAGGGGTCGCTCCAGCGCACCCAGTGCCGGCCATCGTCCAGGTTACCGGCATCCTCTGCATTACCATTCGACAAAAGGACCGGGTAGCGCTTTTTATCGGCCACGATGGTGACGTCATAACGGGTCATGACGTCGGGCCGGTCCGGAAAATAGGTGATTTTGCGGAAACCCTCAGCCTCACACTGTGTGAGGAGGAAGTCGCTGGATGGATAGAGCCCTTCGAGGGCCGTATTCTCGTGTGGCTTGATCCTGACTTCGATGTCCAGTTCACACTGTTCCGGGGCGTCATGTATAACTAAGCCGGCGTCCGAAACGGCGTAGCTGTCGGCTTTCAATGCTTCCCCGTTCAGGGCCAGTGAAACCAGTTCCATGTCCTGACCATCCAGTTCGATGCCCGTTCCTGTGCCGCTTTCGCCTTTTCGCCTCAACTTGAGCGTGGACAGCACACGGGTGGAATCGTCACCGATTTCAAAGCGGAACCGCGCACTTTCGAGATTCCATGGGTAGGGTTGGTATCTATGCCTGTATACCGTTTTGTCTTTTAGACCGTTTTTCATAGAATTTCCTTTAATTTGGGCAGTATTATAGGCCTACCATCGAACAAGAGTTACCAGAAATGAATGCAGGAATCGAGGCCGACATTCCGGACATTGCGGATATCCACCTGGCGCACGCCCGGATCAGGTCGGCGGTTCGCCTGACCCCGGTCCTCAATGACCCGCTGCTTGACCAGGAACTCGATTGTAAACTCTATTGCAAATGCGAAAACCTTCAACGAAGCGGCGCTTTCAAGTTCAGGGGCGCGAGCAACGCCATTGCCTGTTTACGCGAGGAAGGCCTGACCGGGGACGTGGCCACACATTCATCCGGTAATCACGGGGCAGCCCTTGCCCTCGCCGCAAGGATCGATGGCAGGACCGCCCATGTCGTCATGCCGGAAAACTCGTCCCCGATGAAGATAGAGGCGGTGAGAAACTACGGGGGGCAGGTTCATTTTTGTGCTCCGACCAACGATGCGCGTGTGCAGGAACTCGAAAAACTGGTTGAGGGCGGGCTGATCCCGGTCCATCCATACGACGACCCCCGCATCATTGCCGGCCAGGGCACTGCTGCGCTGGAATTGGAACAGGAGGTGCCCACGCTTGAACTGGTGATAACGCCACTGGGAGGAGGTGGCCTGGTCAGCGGCACGGCAATCGCAACCCGTTCGTGGGGCGTGGACGTTTACGCGGTTGAACCCGACGGGGCAGCCGACACAATCGACAGCCTTCGACAGGGCAGGATCGTCGAACACTTCGCACCGGACACCATTGCCGACGGCTTGAGAGCCCTGGTCGGCATTCGGAATTTCAAAGTGATCCGCGAATCCGTGCGCCAGGTCCTGAGCGTGAGCGATAACGATATTCGCAGAGCCATGTTACTTTTCTGGCAGAAGCTGAAAATACTGATCGAGCCTTCTTCAGCCACTGTTATCGCGGCAATTCAAAATCACCCGGAAATATTTTCAGGCAAAAAAGTGGGGGTCATCATCAGTGGCGGGAATATCCACCCGTCGGACTGGGCGGAACTCACCCGAGGGATTTGACGAACACTTCGGCTATTTTCCGCAGGAAGTCTTCATCACCCTGGTCGAATCTGTCAGTGACCGGGCTGTCCAGGTCCAGCACACCGAGCAATTCCCCATTCCTGATGATTGGAATGACGATCTCCGACCGGGAAGCCCCGTCGCATGCAATGTGCCCATCGAAAGCATCGACATCGGGCACCCGCTGCACCTTGCGCAACTCGGCTGCCGTTCCGCAAACTCCCCTGCCCATCGGGATTGCCACGCAAGCCGGTCTGCCCTGGAATGGGCCGACAATCAATTCGTCACCTTTCCGAAAGTAAAAGCCTACCCAGTTGACTTCATCGAGCGCATGAAAAAGCAGCGATGACAGGTTTGCCGCGTTGGCGACCAGGTCATCCTGACCGGCAAGCAAAGAGGTTGCCTGTTCGACAATGGCTTCGTAGTCAGTCATCCGGATTTGCCTCGAGGGCTCTGAAAATCAGCATTTGGTTGTTGGCCGGCATGCGTTTCCTTTCCACCAGCCTGAGGTGAGAGCGATCCGCCAGCTTTTCAAGTGAATCCAGGTTCCGGATCCCCATCACCGGATCACGTGCCCGCAAGCTTTGATCGAATGCTGCATTGCTTCTGACCATCGATCCGTCTTTCTCGCTGAAAGGGCCATACAGGCAAAAAACACCACCCGGAACGAGTTTCCTTCCGACGCCATGAAACATGGCCTCAACCTCCGGCCAACCCATGATGTGCGCCGTATTGGCAGAAAAAACCGCATCGTAGAATTTTCCAGGCCAGGCACCCGTAACATCCAGTTCGATGGGGCTCGATATGGTCCCGGCACCTTGCTGCCTGATCCGTTCGGCCAGTCCGGAAAGATACTCCGGTCGGTCAGAAGGTTGCCAGGTCAGGCCAGGAAATGCAGGTGCAAAATGCACAACGTGCTGCCCGGTGCAGGAACCCAGTTCGAGCACCACCCCTTGCTTTGGAAGCACGTCCAGCAGCACCTCAAGGATGGCCTGCTTGTTCCGTTCGCAGGCTTCAGAGTAAGGCAGTTCGTACATTTTTCGGACCCAAGGAAAACGCCCGGGATCAACCCGGGCGTTTCGTTTCGAAGCCTGATAAAGCTATCAGAGAACTGGCCGGTCTTCTACAATGCTCGGCGTTACGAAGATCAGCAGTTCGCGTTTCTTGGATTCGTTGGCCCGCCGGCGGAACAGTGCGCCCACGCCCGGAATGTCTCCCAGCCATGGCACTTTCTCTTCCCTGGACAGGGCTTCATCCTGGAAGATACCGCCCAGCACGACGGTGTCACCGTTGGCTACCAGGACCTGGGTTTCCAGCTCACGCGTATCGATGGAGGGCACCGAGCCGCCTCGTGAGGTCTGGTAAATTTCACCCACCGTATCCTGCTTGATGTTCAGGTCCATTTGTACGCGGTTATCCGGCGTGATCAATGGCGTAACCTTCAGCTCCAGAACCGCTTCCTTGAACTGGACAGCGGTTGCGCCTGACGAGGTTGACTGCTCGTACGGAATCTCAACACCCTGCTGGATGAACGCTTCCGCCTGGTTTGCCGTTACAACGCGCGGAGTCGATATGACCTCGCCCTCGCCCTCAGCCTCCAGGGCTGACAGTTCGAGATCAAGCAACACGTTACCGGTCAGGAAAGACAGACCGATCGTAGCGGCATTCGCGCTGGGCGCCGGCAGGTTAACCTGGTACCTGTTGGGGTAAGTCGGCAAATCCAGCAGGGCGTCATCGCGCGGGTTGATGGCCGGGTTCACGATATCCGCCGCACGTCCGTCCGCCGCAATAACGCCGATGTTACTGCCCTGGTTCAGGTAAGTAACGCCAAAGCGGACACCCAGTTCGTGGGCGAATTCTGAGCTGGCGATCACGATCCGTGACTCGATCTGGACCTGGCGTACCGCGTAGTCCAGGTCCGCTACCAGTTCCTGGATCTGTACGATCTTCTCGACGGTGTCAGTCACCAGCAATGTATTGGTCCGTTCATCAATGGTTACGGAGCCGCGTTCGGACAGCAGGCCATACTCGTTGTCGAGGTTGCTGGTCGATTCAGTAATCAGCGCCATCAGGTCTTCGGCCTTGGCATAGCTGACCCTGATCAATACGGTCTGGAGCGGTTCCAGGATCCTGCGATCCATCTGCGCCTGCAGCAGTTGCTGTTCGCGGGCCGCAATTTCAGCCGTCGGGCCAATCCAGATTACGTTGCCGTTGCGCCGCATATCCAGATTGCGGGCATCCATGACGATATCGAGCGCCTGGTCCCAAGGCACATTGGTCAGCCTCAAAGTCAGGTTGCCGCCGACGCTGTCTGCGACCACGATGTTGAGGTCTGAAACATCAGCGATCAGCTGCAGTACAGAGCGGACCGGGATATCCTGGAAGTTGAAGGTTACCTTGGTGCCTTCATAGGTCTTTTCTTCGAAAAACTTGACTTCGACTTCCTCGACCGCCGTTGCAACCTGCGACAAGGGCTTCACTTCGATGACAATGTCGTTTCCTGATTCATAGGACAGGTGTTCATAGAGCCCCGCGGTGGTGAGGTCCACCCGCACGCCCGCGTTGGATCCATAACTATCGATAAATTGAACAGGGGTCGCGAAATCCATCACGTCAAGCCGTTGATCGAGCGCAGCGGGAAGATTGGCGTTGAACACGTCCATGATCAGACTGTTCGTCCCTTCTTCGATCGTCATGCTGGCGCCGGGGCGGTCCAGGCTGATGATCACACGTGCCTGTCCGTTTTCGCCCAGGCGGAAATCAACATTCGTTACGTTGAAGCCACTACCCGATGAAGGCGCTGCCGCTGCAGCAGTGGCACTCTGCCCGTTACCGGCGATAGTCAAAACGACTTCACCGGTTTCTGCGTTGTAGTCATAGGCGGCCGGCCCGGACATGTCGACGACCAACCGGGTCCTGCCACCAGCACCCATAGCGGAATACTGCTGGACTGATCCCAATCCGACATAGACCGGATCCGAACTGAACTCTACGTCCGTTTCGCTGAGGTCCATGACGATTTTTGCGGGGCTTTCCGTTGCGAAAACGCTGACTTGTGGAACATCTCCAGTAGTCTGCAGTGCAATTTCCACACCTCCGTCGGCAGTGGCTGCGTGACTGATATCCGTCACGCTGCTTGCTGCAAATGCCAAAGATACCGGCATCATCGTCAGGGTAACTATCAGCCCTGAAAGAAATCCATTTCTCCAATTACGCATGCTGCGCCCTCTCTCACAGGTTCGCTGTTGATTTAGTGTGCATTCCATGGTGCTGTTCATGTCGCTGCCTCTCGAAATCCTTTGCTTGAGCGTTGCCATTCCTAGCTCCCGCCCAGGGCGACTGAAGCCTCTCGAACTAACCAGCCGCCGGTTCCATCAGCAATGAACTCGCTCAACTGAACTTCATCCGTTGAGATGCCATTCACTTTGCCGTGGTTCTTGCCGATGTAATTTCCGACCGCGACCCGGTGTACGACACCGTCCGGATCCCGGATCAGTGCCCATTCGGATGTTTCCTTGGAAAAAGTGCCGACCATCGACAACGTGTCGAGTTCGAATCGTTCCAGGTATTCTCTCGGTCTTTGCAGATCCGGCCTCGGACCCTTGGACTGACCACTCTGTGCCACCTGGTCACTGCCTTCACTGGTTGACTGGCGGAAAGGATCCCTGCCCTGCAGCCCTTCATATACATAAGGTGTATAGGTCCGCACCGGTGGTATCGGGGGAATCGGTGTCGCTGGCCTTGACTTTACTTCCGAGATGTACCGGTTCAGGTCATCTTCCCTTCCGGAACACGCGGCAAGGAGTGTCGTCAGAACGAGCAGGCTCGCAACCAGCACGCTTTTGCTTTGGTTCAGACTCATCATGGCGCACTCGCCTCTGCTCGTTGAGCAGCTTCTTCTTCATCGATGTAACGATAGGTTTTTACCGTACCTTCCAGGATCAGCCGACCGTCATTCGAATTCACCCCGACATCACGATCGTTGGCTCGCCTCAATGCGATGTCATGCATGGTGAGGATCACGACGCGGGGTAAAGACGCCACGCCGCTGACGAACTCGCCAAACTGGTGGTAATCACCGAGCATTCTCACGGAAATGGGTCGCTCGGCGTAAAAGTCATGGTAAGCCTCGGCATTGGGCTGGAAGAGCTGAACGTCAATACCGGCACCAAGTGCAGTCTGTGAGACATCGACCAGCAGCTTGTCCATTTCGGTCTTGCTGGGTAATTGACGGAACATGGTTTCCAGCAGTTCCTGCATTTCAGCCAACTGTGCCTCGTAGGCCTCCAGATTGGCAGCCTTCGCCTGCTTGGCTTCGAAATCCACCCGAAGTGAATTCTCAAGGTTCTGGACCAGTTCGAGTTGTTCCGTTTTGTCCTTGATCAACAGGAAGTAGCCGATGGCCAGGATGATGATCAGAAGGAATCCCAGGATAATGTAGCGAACCGACGCGGGTGCGCTGCCAATGTCATTGAAATCAAGATCTCGTAATTCGTTGAGCATCAGCCTGCTCCCGCCGGTGTATCACCGGCCTTCTCGGTATCTTTTTTCGTGTTGTCCAGCCGCACCCTTATCGCAAACTCGTAAGTTTCGACAGCGCTGGCCGGGTCTTGAGCTGCACGCACATATTGCAATTCAGGTTTCACGAATAGATCCATGCCGTCCAGGCTCTGCAAGTAGGCAGAAACCCTCGCGTTCGACTGACTGCTACCCAGGAGGGTCAGGACGACACCCTGCTGCCGCACATTGGTGAGTGTAATTCCCACCGGGATCGTCTTGGCCAGCTTGTCGAGCAATTCCACTGTGAGAGAACGGCTCGCCTGCAACGATTCAATAATCTGCTTGCGGGATAGCAGGCGGTTTCTGGTAGCTTCCAGTTCGCGTATCCGGGCAATCCGTTGCTCCAGTCTGTTGATCTCTAACTGTATTTGCTGGTTACGTGCTTCCTGGTGGCTGATGCGCTGGTCGAAAAACAGACCAACCATCAAAACAAGGATAGCGCCCAGTACCAGGGTACCCATCAAGGAGTACAAAAACTGGCGCTGGCGTTCCCTGCGTGCTTCTTCGCGCCATGGAAGGAGATTGATTCTGGCCATCAGTCAAACCCCCTGAGAGCGAGTCCCATTGCGATCATCAGGTTGGGTGCATTCCGGTTCAGGGCCGCCACTGCCACAGAGGGTGCCAGTTCGAGCCCGCTCACCGGATCGGCGATGCCGGTTTTGATGCCCAGTTCCTGTTCTACCACGTCAGCGAGTCCCTTCACGGAAGCCATGCTGCCTGACAGATAAATAGTCCTGATGTTGGAAAACTCGGCACTGGAGCTATAGAACTGCAGTGCCCGGCTGATCTGGTGCACGACGTTGAGCATGAAGGGCTCGAGAACTTCTTCCTCGAAATTATCAGGGCCGGGCTCTCCTCTCATGAAGAAACCTGCCTGCTCAGCGGTCATGTCATATCGCCGCATAATCTCTTCTACCAGCTGATTGCCGCCAAAGGGATGGTCGCGGGTATAAATCACGCGCCCGTTCCGCAATATCAGCAAACTGGAGAGATCGTACCCAATGTCAAAGATACCGACGGTCTCGGTACTCCGGATTCCCTCGCGCTCTCGAATCAGCTCGAACGCGTTGGCCATTGCGAAAGACTCCACATCGACCACGCGGGTTTTAAGACCCAGCGACTCCAGTGCATCCTGCCGGCTTTCAACATTCTCGTTCTTGCTGGCTGCAAGCAGGATATCCACCATGTCCGCGTTCCTGGCAGAAGGTCCGAGAACCTCGAAATCCAGGCTGATCTCATCCAGCGGATAGGGAATATATTGATTGGCTTCGATCTGAACCTGGCTTTCAATATCTGCTTCGGCCAGGTTAGAAGGGAGACTGATCGTCTTCGTGAACACTGCTGAACCCGATACAGCCACCGCGCAGTACTTGGAATTCGAACCCGAATTCCTGACTGCCGACTGGATCGCTCCGGATATGGCTTCGATGTCCTGGACCGATTTTTCTACGATCACTCCAGGCGGTAACGACTCGATCGCAAAGTGATCGATCCGATACGAATTGCCATGCCGGGAAAGTTGCAACAAGCGTATGCTTGAAGACCCGATGTCCAAACCCATTAAGGGTGGTGATTTGGTGCCGAATAGTTTCAACTTGCCCTCAATCCTTTGTTCGACAATGGTTTAGTGACACTTCCTGAACTAGATATTAACAGAAAATGAATCGTATCACAATGCCGATCTAAAAAAAAAGTATTGCACGCCGCTGGACAAAACGGTTCTAACTGCCCTGGTTCCCAAGTTTGGCGCGTATGGACGTCGTACTGAAAAGCGTATAATTCAACGCTTTGTGAGGAATGGCCGCTTCCATGCTTGCCACTAACTATCGTATCTTATGCGCTGCATACTCAGAAGATTCGATTTCTGAAAAATATCACAGCAGGATCGTCGTGTGAAGAAGCTGTTCCGCAGATTTGTCATCTTTCTCCTGGTTTCTTCGGTCCTGGGAATATCGGCAATCGCCGTCACATACC
>JARFQZ010000103.1 GCA_029287515.1 Lysobacterales bacterium | reverse complement strand
GACAGCCCCGGCCCCACCATCGGGTAAACGCCGGCATCGGGGTCGATAATGACTTCCAGAAATGCGGGGCCGGGAAACGCCAGCCACTCCTTAACGGTTTTTTCCAGCTCATCCTTATGGCTCAGGCGCACCGCATATTTGAAACCATCCGCTTCGGCGGTTTTGACGAAATCCTTGCTGCGCAGAGACTTGTCGCTGGCGGAAAGACGCCCGCCGTAAAACAGCTTCTGCCACTGCCTGACCATTCCATCCCCGTAATTATTGAGAACCAGCACTTTGACCGGCAGGTTGTAAGTGGTCGCGGTTTCCAACTCTCCCAGGTTCATTCGGATGCTGGCATCACCATCGACGTCGATCACCAGGTGGTCCCGCGCCGCGAATTGAGCCCCGATCGCCGCCGGCAAACCGAAACCCATGGTGCCCATGCTGCCCGAAGTCAACCACAAACGGGCATGCTTGTAGTCAAAATACTGGGCGGCCCACATCTGGTGCTGGCCCACACCGGTGGTGATGATGGCGTCCCCACCGGTCACGTCGTTGATTGCCTCGATCACCGCGTAAGGCTGGATCAGCTCACTGTCCCGATCGTAGTTCAGGGCATAGGTTTTCTTCAGGGCGATGATCTCATTGTGCCATTGGCTGAAATCCGGCTTGATGCCGTGGCGTTCACCGTATTCGCAGATGGCGTGCAGGTCCTGCCGCAGCACACCCACGTGAAACCAGTCGACCGATTTGACCTTGCCGATTTCTGAGGGGTCGATGTCGAAATGAGCTATATTGCGGGCTTTCGGAGCAAATTTGTCCGGCACACCGGCTACCCGGTCGTCAAAGCGGGCACCGACCGCTATCAGGAAATCGCAATCTTCCACCGCGTAATTGGCGCTGGCCAGGCCGTGCATGCCCAGCATGTGCAGGGAAAGCGGCAAGGTCGTGTCCACCGCCCCGATCCCCATCAGGGTGGTCGTCACGGGAATATCGAAGCGTTCAGCAAAAACCCGGAGCTCCTCGGTGGCGTTGCCGTTGATCACACCACCCCCGGCGTAGATCAGCGGACGTTTTGAAGCCTCCAGCATGCCAAAAAATTTTGCGCACTTGGAGTCGTCCAGGTGGTTGTCAATGGCAGCATGCAGACGCTGCCGGTAACCGGGCACAGGGAGCAGGCCTTCACCTTTGAACACCCCCACCCAGTTCTGCACATCCTTGGGCAGGTCGATCACAACGGGACCGGGACGGCCGGTACGCGCGATTTCAAACGCGGTGCGCACCGTGGCTTCCAGCTTGTCCGGGTCCGTAATCAGGAAGGTATGCTTGGCTACCGGGCCCAGGCAGCTGTTCACCGGCGCCTCCTGGAACGCATCCGTGCCGATCGCGTCGGTGGGTACCTGGCCGCAAATCACCACGATGGGCGTGGAGTCGGCCATGCAGTCACGCACTGGGGTCACGGTATTGGTGGCGCCGGGACCGGAAGTCACCATCACCACGCCCACGTGACCGCTGGCGCGGGCATAGCCGGCAGCCATGAATCCCGCCCCCTGCTCATTCGCCGGCACGATCAGCGGCATGGGTTCACTGCCGTCATCATCGAGGTGCTCCGCGTTGTAGCGAAAAACCGCGTCATAGGTCGGCAGGATGGCTCCGCCGCTGTAGCCGAAGATCACATCGACACCCTGGTCCGCGAGGATCTGCACGACCATCTCGGAACCGGACATTTGCTGACCTGCCAGGGGGTGTCCCACGGCGGCTAATCTGTTGCTTGCATGTGTCATGATAAGGCGAAGTGTCTGACAACTGTTGATGCATTGCAATAGCCGCCGTTCTGGGCCAACATGTCAATCGTTATGCGCCATATCATCTCAATACTTCTGCAGAATGAAGCCGGGGCCCTTTCGAGGGTTGCCGCGCTGTTTTCTACCCGGGGTTACAACATCGAATCCCTGAGCGTCGCCCCCACCGAAGACGATCAGATTTCAAGACTGACGCTGGTCACTTCCGGCCCCGATGATGTCATTGATCAGATCAATCATCAGCTGCTTAAACTGGTGGATGTAGTGAATACTGCCGACATGACCCTGGATGACCACATCGAGCGGGAGTTGCTGCTGATCAAGGTGAAAGTCACCCTCGATGCGGATTGCGATCTCCCCGCCATCATCGAGTCATCCGGTGCGCGGGTGCTGGACGATTGCCCCGAGACTTTTACGCTGGAACTGACCGGCGCGAATGAAAAAGTAGATTCATTCATAGAGCGGGTAGCGGACTGTGCGGAGATTCTCGCGGTAGTGCGCAGCGGCGCCATGGCCATTGCCCGCGGCCACAACGTGCTGAGCGTCAACCCCTGATCACCATTCAGCTGGTAAAGCGGAAAATTCGGATCAAACCACCGATTTCATCGCGGCGAATTCCAGTTCGTCGGAGGCATCCTCGGACAGGTCCGCGATATTTCCTACCCGCGTGACCAGTTGCTCGATGTGTACTTTTTCGGCAAGTTCCAGCGAAGTGGCAAATACCGCACGGGCCAGTGTGGACTCTTTAGCATCCACTTCCGTTTCAATTTCGCAGACCCGGTTCACGTGCTCGTGCAGTGATTCCAGCTGGCCCTTGGGTTTAAAGTAATTTCTCAGCGCCTTTCGTAACTCCATGAAACAATCCAGGCTGAGGTGATAAATCTCCAGCAGCGGCTGCTGGAATTCATCGGGTATCACCGGCGACTGGTCCATGACGAACCGCGCGATATCCTCTGCTTTGCCGGCGATGGCATCCACCGCTTCTACCAGGCGATAGACGTCAGAGCGAATGTGCGGCAGGAATGCACCCTGCAGCAGGACTTCCCGTATCTGGCGCTCGAGTGTGTCGGCCCGTGATTCGATCTCGATGACCTTGTTGACCCTGCCCCGTGCAGCGTCGAGGTTGCCCGAAACATATTCTTCAAGAACGCCGCGGGATTCAAACAGGCACTCCTGTACTTCTGTCAGATGGCTCAGAATGAGCTTGCGAACCTGCTTTTCCTTTTTGAATATCAACATGTCACCTATTCTCCTGAATTCTGAGTGAAGTTTGTGACAACTTTGTTACATCATGCCACCAGGCGGTAGACCACGGCAGCAAAAATTGCCGCGCAGGTTGGTGTGATTATCCAACCCAGAAAAATGGTCGAAATCTTGCCGGTGCTGACCGCCTTCATCCCCTTGGTCAATCCTACGCCGATAACTCCCCCCACGACTGCCTGTGATGTGGAAACCGGGATACCCGCCATCGAAAACAGGTGCACACCGAACGCCGCTGCCAGTTGGGCCGAAAGTGCGCCCCCATAGTCCAGCGGTGTAATACTCTTGCCGACCGTATCGGTGACACGGGCGCCGAAAGTCAGTGCACCCACCGCCATGGCGACGCCGCCAAGTACCGCCAGCCATACTCCCTTGTCGGGATACTTGCTAAGCAACGGACCAATCGCATTTCCCACGTCATTCGCGCCCAGTGAATAGGACACATAAGCGGCAGAGATGACCAC
>JARFQZ010000033.1 GCA_029287515.1 Lysobacterales bacterium | reverse complement strand
CTCAAGCAACCACTGCAGGCCCTTACCGACTGCGTAGCCAACGATGAACATCACCACCACCAGCAGCAATGGATAGTCCTGCATGAACTGCCAGGCCGGAACTACCGCCTCGGGAAGGTACTGCTCGAGATCAATCTCCAGGTCAAAGAAATCATCGATGACCGGGGCGGCTTCAGGCGCAGCTTCAGGCGTTTGAGGTTCCGTCGGCGTGGTTTGCATGGTTTGAATGTTCAGAATTCAATATCGAGTTTTCGGCGGGCGACGACGATACCGTTGGCATCGGAATACAGGTATTGACCCGGCTGGATCCTGGCACCGGCAAACGTCACGTTAACGTCCAGCCTGCCCTCACCCCTTTTTTCCGTTTTCACCGGAAAACAATTCAGGGCTTTAACACCCAGATCGATGGTCTCCAGGATTTCCACATCGCGCACACAACCGTTGATCAGCAGTCCCTGCCAGCCGTTTTCAGCTGCAGTAGCGGCCAGCAGGTCGCCCAGCAATGCGTGTCGCAACGAGCCCCTGCCATCCACCACGAGTACGCGGCCCCTGCCCCCGGTTTTGACGGCGTCCCGGACCAGTGAATTGTCTTCGAAGCACTTGATGGTGACGATTTCACCACTGAATTTCGACTTGCCGCCGTAATCCGTAAAGATCGGTTCAAGCACGGTGATTTCGTCGAAAAAATCATCACAAAGATCGGGAACTGAGTAAGTATCGTTCATTGGCCCATTGTAGCGCGCTGAAAAACTTTATTGGAAAAAGTGACAAATTCAATCACGATAAAGCTGGTGCTATGGAACCGGGAGATATTTATGTTCAAGGAGCGGGTTGTCTGGATTACCGGCGGCTCATCCGGTATCGGGGAGGCGCTGGCGCACCAGTTTGCCTCCCAGGGATCGAAAATTGTACTTTCCGCGCGGCGTGAGGAGAAGCTGAACCGGGTCAGGGATGATTGCGTCGCCAGGGGTCTGGACCCGGAGCATGTCCTGGTCCTGCCGCTCGATGTCACATCTTATGAGTCCATGCCGGCGGCTGTGCAACGCATCGTTCAGACGTTTGGACGCCTCGACATGCTGATCAATAATGCCGGAATTTCGCAAAGGTCACTCTGCGTCGATACGGACTTTTCGGTTTATCAGCAAATCTTCGAAGTGGATGTGCTGGGCCAGATTGCGCTGACACAGCAGGCTTTGCCCATCATGATCAAGCAGGGTAGCGGCCATATCGCCATCACGTCCTCGGTGGCCGGCAAAATTGGCGTTCCCTATCGGACCGGGTACTGTGCGGCCAAGCACGCGGTGATGGGTTTTTTCGATGCGTTGCGCGGCGAGGTCGCTCACCAGGGCATTAAAGTGACGACGATCACGCCCGGATATATTCAGACCAATATTTCGGTCAGCGCACTCAAGGGAGACGGCTCAACGTTCGACCGGGTGGACAAAAACATCGCCGGCGGTATGGATGTGAATCGCTGTGCCGAGACCATCATGCGCGGATTCAGAAAAGGCACACCGGAAATCGCGGTGGGCGAAGGCTTTGAAATGAAGGGCCTGTGGCTGAAGCGGTTTTTCCCGGGACTGGTCTTTAAAAAAGTGGCCAGGATGGTCTGATCCCGGTTCTATCTTTGCGCGAGCATCCATTTCCGCAAACGGTTCGAGTCGCCGAAAGGCGTGAGCTTTCCAAACGAGTTCAGCAGCACGATTGAGACCGGTTCACCCTCGATGATCGTACGCATCACCAGGCAACGGCCTGCTTCGTTGATGTAGCCGGTTTTGCTCAGGCCAATGTCCCAGGATTCGTTTTTAAGCAAGCGGTTGGTATTGCCGTAAGTCAGCGGCCCGCGGCCTTTGTACGGACGCACCTCCATTCGCCGCGTGGTGCTGGCCTGGCGGATCAACTCATAGCCGTATGCGGCGTCGACCAGCTTCACCAGGTCCCTGGCGGTGGATACGTTTTCAACTTTCAGGCCGGCAGGATCTGCAAAATAACTGTCCTCCATGCCCAGGTCTGCCGCCTTGCGGTTCATCTGCAACAGGAACTTCTCCATGCCACCGGGATAGGTTCTGCCCAGTGCGGCAGCAGCCCGGTTTTCAGAAGACATGATGGAAATCAGGATCATTTCCTGTCGGCTGAGCCGGGCGCCGTATTCGAGGCGGGATCCCGTCAGCTGAATCAAGTCCCGGTCGGCTTTTGTGACGGTGATTTTTTCATTCAGATCGACTCCTGAATCGATTACCACCATGGCCGTCATTAACTTGGTAATCGACGCTATCGGGCGAATCGTATCGACGTCCTTTTCATAGATGACACCGCCCCCGTTATCTATGACCAGGGCGGACTCAGACCGCAAATGCGGATCACCACCCAGCCCGGTAAATCTGGAGGCCTCGGCCTGAACACTCAACACAAACAGCGTGGCAGCTACCAGGACTTTCCCTGTCATTCGTTTGCTCATTCCCTTATTCATCAAAAAACTCCAGGGCCAACCAGCGCTTCATCCTTAGGCTTCCACTCGAGCCAGTGAATTCCGCCAAAACGCGAGGGAGAAGCGCCCCTGATCAACCTTGAGTCAGACATTGACTATTCTCATTCTTCTTATGATGCCAAACCTGTGATATCTGTCGGTTATACATTTTACCTTATCTTTGTTCAGGCTTCGTAGACCACCTTACCGCCCACGATGGTTCTGAGCACGGGGATGTTCTTGATCTCGTCCGCCAACGTGTCGTTCGGATCCGCACCCAGCATGACCAGGTCAGCGAGCTTACCGGGGACAATGCTGCCCTTGAGCTCCTCCTCCATCGACGCCCAGGCACCGTTAACAGTGCAGATTTTCATTGCCTCGGGAACCGAAATGCGCTGATTCGGGCCCCACACCCTGCCGCTGAAGTCCCTGCGGGTCACCATGCTCTGGATGGCCATCAGCGGCTCGAAAGGCCCCGGAGTGTAATCCGATGCCGGCGCCACCGGGATACCGTAATCCAGGAATGACCGGTGCGCAAACATCCATTGCATTTTCTCCTCGCCGTAATCCGGCCACTTGTTGCCGTGGTAGTGAGCATACGTATAAAAAGGCGTCGGTATCGAGCCCGTGTCCTTGATTCGTTGCAACAGTTCCGGGTTCACCAGTGAACAATGTTCAATCCGTAACCGGGGATTCGGGCCGTTCCAGTCCGCAAGGGCGCGTTCGTATGCGTTGAGCACCATGTCGATGGTGACGTCACCGTTGGCATGAATTCCGATACGCCAGCCGTTTTGCAGCGCATCGTCCACGGCGGCATCGATTTCCGACTGGTCCATCGTCAGGATGCCATAATCATCCGGCCTGCCCTGGAAAGGCGTGCTCATCCGCATGGTACGTTCCGAAGCGGAGCCATCCGCCCAGTACTTGACCGCGCCAAAACGAATCCACTCATCACCAAAACCACTGCGTATGCCCGCTGATTTCAGGTCCCCGTAAATTTTTGAAGGGCCGTAAGGCATGAAAGACAGCCGTGTGAGCAACTCACCGGCCTGGCGGGCGTCCTGGTAAGCCGTCAGGCTCTCCACGGAGCCCCAGGAATCCGTGGTGGAAGTCATCCCGGCCTGCGCCATGGCGCGGGACATGTAGGCCACGCCCTGCTGTCGAACCGCACGGGTAATTTCCGGCCACTCCCCGGCATTGGCGACCACCTCGGTCAAAGCCGTTTCCGCGACAAAGCCGGTCAGTTCGCCAGTTTCCCTGCCAAAATGACCGCCCTCGGGATCAGGAGATTCTTTTGTAATGCCGGCCACCTTCAACCCTCGGCTGTTTACGACCGCCGTGTGCCCACCCCGGTGCCGGATAATGGCCGGTTGCCCCGGAACGGCTTTGTCCAGGTCGTGACGATTGACCGGGCGGCCTTCCTCCAGCTTGGTGTCGTCGTACTTGTTGCCGATCACCCATTGCCCGGGGGGCGTGACCGCGGCCTGCGCATGCATGGCGTCCTGGATCTGGCTGATGCTGCGCAAATTGACGTCCGCGCCGGTCACGTCGCGCGCGCCGTCGGGGTGGCTGTGGGCATCGATGAACCCGGGGGTGACCGTGGTGCCGGAACCGTCGATGACCCGGGTATCCGGCCCCGCCAGTGACACCAGGTCGTCGTTCGATCCGACCGCGATAATCCTGTTACCCAGCACCGCCACGGCTTCCGCCAGCGGTCGTGAACCGACCATCGTATACACCCGGGCGCTCTTGATCAGCATGTCAGCCTTGACCGGGCCCGCCTTGGCAGCCGCGTGCAGGAAGACCGATGGTGAAATAACGGCGCCGGCGCCTGCCAGGCTCGCCCCGCCGAGGAATCTACGTCTTTTCATAAGTCACCTTGCTGACGATCAGTGTTAAAGCCAGCCCAACAATGAATCCCGGGATGACTTCGAGCAGGTTGTAAAAATAAGGCTTGAGCCACAACACCCAGGCCACCGTGGTCAGGAAACCGCCCAGCATGCCGGCTACCGCACCGGCCAGCGTCGTACCCTTGTACCACACGGCGCACAGCAGGACGGGGCCGAAGGCCGCCCCCAGCCCGGACCAGGCAAACAGCACGAACCAGAAAATTAACGGAGTCTGGTGCAGGGCAAAAGCGACACCGATCAGCCCTATGACCACCGTCAGCCATTTTCCGCGTTGCGCCAACGCCCGGTCCCCCAGGTTCGACCCCCGGATCTGCTGCCAGTAATCCCGGACGACAGCCGAGGAGGCCAGGATCAACAGGCTGTCGACGGTGGACATAATGGCTGCCAGCACCACCACCATCATGATGCCGCCCAACACCGGGTGCAGCAGTGTTGTGGAGATCACCGGCAGGATGCTTTCGGGGTCTTCCAGGCCTGGAAAAAGCGCGCGCCCGGCCATGCCGGTCAGCACCGCGCCCACATCGAACAAAAGGATCACGACAACCGAGATCACCATGGCCGGAACCAGGCTTTTCTCGGACCGCGCCGACATGAAACGCACCATCAACTGCGGCACCCCCATGAACGGCAATCCAACCGCGAGAAAACTAAGGATGCCCACCATCGCCGCGGTGCTTTTGCCCTCAGGTCCCCAGGGAGTGAGCAGGCCCGGGTCCTGCCCCACCAGGTTGTCAGTGACCGATGACCAGCCGCCAGCCGCTTCGATGGCTATCCATGGCACGATGATCAGGCCCAGTAACATCAGGACGCCCTGGACCAGGTCGGTCCACGCAACCGCCTTGTACCCGCCCACGAGGGTATAAAGAATGATGACAGCCGCGCCTACCAGCACGCCGGTCGAATAATCCAGCCCGGTGAAGCCGTCAAACGCCTTGCCGGTAGCGACCATCTGGGCTGCCACGTAGGCGCCGACCATGACAAGGATGATCAACAGGCTGATCTTGCGCAACACATGCGTCCGGTCATTGAAGCGGGCAGCGAGCACATCGGGTACCGTGATTGAATCGGACTCGTCAGACAGGCGTTTGATCCGGCGGGAGAGCAGAAGCCAGGCCAGCGCGATGCCGATCACCTCGCCCGCCACAACCCAGAAGGCCTGGGCTCCAGCTATGTAGCCCATCCCGGTGAGCCCCAGCAGCAACCAGCCGCTTTCACCCGTCGCATTGGTGCTGAAAGCGACCACCCACGGCGGCAGCTTTTTTCCGGCAATGAAGTAGCCGCTCATTGAGTGAGTTTCGGCACGACTCCAGATGGCAAGCCCGGCCAGAACGGCCAGGTAGAAGATGAATATGACCGTGATTACGGACATTCAGGGCACAATTTTCTGATACCTTTCTTCTCCGGTCTCCATGTCTCTGCCAAAAGTTTCGACATACTCGACGTCAACCTTGGTGCCTTTGCCCGAAGCCTTTATGTAAATTCTGTCCAGGTAGGAAGTTTTTTCTTCGATCGGGATGGTGGCACGGTAGTCATCGCCTTCACGTATCACCGAAACGGGGGCGCCCAGATCCGCGACCATGTCCATCTCCGCCGATTGCCGGTCTTTCGCCAGCCGGGTTTTGAATCCGAATGCAAAAGTTTTTTGCACCCAGGTCAGCTCCATCCTCTGCCCCTGCTCGTTCAGGCGAATCCAGTAGCCGACAATCGGATCATTCTTCAGCAACTTACCGTCGGGCCCGGAGCGGGCATCATACTGGATGATATTGGCGTTTTTGCTGCGCTCGATCTTGAACAGGGGGTGGATCACCGGATCCTGTGCACAGAGTGACGTGCTGACCAGCGTCAGCACCAGTGCGGCGGTTAACGCTCCAAGTCCGCGGAATGAGCAAACCAAATTCCTGATCTGTATAACCATCGGATTTATCCGTCTACCGTTGACACTGAAAAAGAGAATAGTCCGGGTGACCTGAATTGTCCATGAACGAAGGGCCTGCGCCAGAGGACGAACAGAAATTTGCTAAACTTCCATGCAAGAACTGTTTCGGCGAAACTCATGAGCCTGAAAAAGCTGGTAGCCATTACGTTCGTTGTCCTGATCGGCTTTGTGCTGATCTTCATTTTTACGCTTTTCCGCAAAATGGACGTGATTGCACCCGAACTTCCTCAGCTGGGTGAATGGGACACTCCGTCGATTTCCATTGACCCGGATACCGGCCTGGCTTCAATGGAAATCAGCGTTCTGACCTATAACATCGCGGCGCTGCCGTTCCCCATTACCTGCGGCAAGACGTCCCGCATGACGGATGAAGCGGGTAACAGGATTCCCATAGCCTGTAACCGGAAAAAAGGTGCCATCGATATTGCCAATGCCCTGCAGCAACTCAGGAAACAGGGCACCGAACCCGACATCATCCTGCTGCAGGAAGCCTTCCTGCCGGTGGTCGCTGAAATTCCGGATATAGCAGGATACCAGAACTGGGCAGCCGGGCCGGGCCCCATGGACCTGGGGCCGAAGTATTCAGATCGGGCCAGCAAATCCTTCATCGAGAACAGAAGTTTCTGGAAAGGCGAAAAGTGGGGCAAGCGTCAACCCAGCGGCCTGCTGGTAGCCACAGATTTCCAAATAGTCGAACACATCAATTTTCCATTCTTTGAATGGGAATGTGCAGGCTTCGATTGCCTGGCCAACAAGGGTCAGACTCTGACACGACTGAGGATTCCGGGCTTACCGGACCTGCTCGAAGTCGTCACTGCACACTACAATGCCAAGGGCGCGTCCGGCGTACCCACCGAACGGGCTCACGAGGCTCACCGCCTGCAGCTCGACGCTGCACTGGAGTTTCTGCGCACCACGTCCAATTTCGACCTGCCCGCCATCTGGGGCGGCGACATGAACATGCGCCGTTCGCAAGACCGCATCCGGTATTTCGTCCAGCAGGCAGGTGAAAGGCTGAACGAAGTCAGTTCCTATTGCCTCGAAAACCC
>JARFQZ010000078.1 GCA_029287515.1 Lysobacterales bacterium | reverse complement strand
CCGCCAGGAACTTTCTGAAGCGCTGCCAGGCATAGGGAATAAAGCGGATTTTCTGAATGGGCTCAACCGCGAGCGGTAATGCTGCCAGGGCATATTTGTAGTCGGACAGAACCAACATTCGTTTGGTGTCTTCCAACAATTTCCCGAACTGCCTGTTTCTCTCCTTCGAATCCCCGTAGTCCCCGTTGTCCAGGTAGAAATTGATCAGCATGCCCAGGTGATGGTCACTGTATTTTGGCTCCGCGATCCTGAAATAGGGGCTTTTTGCCTGTTGATGTTCCATGACGGTCTCGGCGAACAAGTTTGAAAAATCATAGGCCTTGTTGTTCAGGCAGGAAAACTCGAAGTCGAGCAGTTTGATGTCGCCACTATCGAGTTTCATGATGTTGCCGTGATAAGTGTCGTTGTGGCAGAAGGTCAGCTCACCTTCAGGAAGGTGATGCCTGACTTTCTCCAGGGTTTCGGGGCTGTAGATTTCCCGGAGATCTTCGCACATGGAGCGCTCATCGGGCGGGAAATTTGCCGAATGATCCTCGAGAACCGTTCGCGCCAGCCGCCCCCATTTCTCATGCAGGAGCTCGAAAAAACCCTGTCGCGGCAGGCCTGCTGGCCTGATCTGGTGAAACCGGTATAGCTGGTTTGCAATCTGGCGCAGATGATCCGGCTCAAAAAGGTCGCCGGCCACCAGCGTCCGGCCGTGGTAAAAAGACTCAATCCGGCAGGTATCATCGTAATGATGGCATTGGGCGGCAATGCCCTGCGATCCCAGCGTGAGGAAAACTGCCTTTTCCGTTTCAAAATCCAGGATGGCGTTTTCCTTTCCTTCGAGGCGGCGATACAAAACCGCGGGCGGCTCAGCCGGCTGCTGGCAGCGAACGCCCATGGTGAAGGACGAGAAACCCTTGGGATCGTCGAACTCGAAATCCCCGACAGAAAGCCTGGCCCAGTCCGGGAACAGGACCTGGCATTGCCGGAAGATCGAAGTTTTCGGCTGTTCTCTCAAGGTCAGGGCTGAATGCAGATTACGCTAGAACAGCCCTTCAATACGCCGATTTTCGTTGACATCTATCGCTTCAGAAGACGGCTTGCGCGGAAGCCCCGGCATGGTCATGATGGCTCCGCAGACCACGACCAGAAACCCGGCCCCGGCGGACAAGCGAATTTCCCGGATGGGAACTTCGTGGCCATTGGGCGCCCCCAGCAGCAGCGGATCGGTTGAAAAACTGTACTGGGTCTTGGCCATGCAAATCGGAAAATTCCGGTATCCGGCCTTGTCGAACTCGGCAAACTGCATCCGCACTTTTTTGTCGGCAATAATGTCCTCAGCACCGTAAATGGTGCGTGCGATATGGCGTGTTTTCTCCCAAAGGCTCATGTTGTCGTCATAGAGCGTCCTGAATTGGGATTGCTGGTTCTCCAGCATGGACACGACATGTTCAGCCAATCCGCGCGCACCTTCACCACCATGTTCCCAGTGGGAGGAAACCGTGCACTCAACGCCCAGCTCGGCGCAGTAACTGCTGATGGCCTCATGTTCGGCATTCGTATCGGTCACGAAATGGTTGATCGCGACTGTCACGGGGACACCGAACTGCCCCATGTTGCGGATGTGTCGCCCAAGATTCTCACAACCCTTGATTACCGCCTCGACGTCTTCGCCAGCAAGGTTTTCTTTCGCCACCCCACCATGCATCTTCAGAGCCTTGGTGGTCGCGACCAGCACCACGGCATCCGGGCGCAAGCCGGCCTTGCGGCACTTGATGTCAAAGAACTTCTCTGCGCCCAGGTCTGCGCCGAAGCCGGCCTCGGTCACGACAAAGTCAGCCAGTTTCAGGGCTGTTTTTGTCGCGATGACGGAGTTACAGCCGTGGGCGATGTTGGCAAAGGGGCCACCGTGCATGAGCGCCGGGTTATTCTCCAGGGTCTGTACCAGGTTTGGCTGAAATGCATCGCGCAGCAGCGCCACCATTGCCCCCGCCACGTTCAGTTCCCTTACTGTCACAGGTTCACGCTTACGGGTATAGCCGATCACTATATTGCTTATCCGCTCTTTCAGGTCATCCAGACTGGTCGCCAGGCAGAAAATCGCCATGATTTCCGAAGCCACAGTGATATCGAACCCCGCCTGCCGCGGAATGCCATTGCCCGGACCACCCAGTCCGCTGGTAATTTCCCGCAATGCCCGGTCATTCATATCGACCACGCGCCGCCAGGTGATTCGCCTGGAATCGATATCCAGCTGGTTTTCCCAGTGAATGTGATTGTCGATTACAGCGGAAAGCAGATTATGTGCTGCACCGATTGCATGAAAGTCGCCGGTGAAATGCAGATTAATGTCCGTCATCGGAACCACCTGGGCTTTGCCGCCACCTGCTGCGCCCCCCTTCATCCCAAAGCAGGGCCCCAGGCTGGGCTCACGCAGGCAGATCAGGGCTTTCTTGCCCAGTTTGCACAGGCCGTCACCCAGACCGACAGTCGTGGTTGTTTTACCTTCACCCGCAGGCGTCGGTGATATTGCGGTCACCAGGATGAGTTTTCCATCCGCCTTGTCACGGACACTCTCGAGAAAATCATAATCGATCTTGGCTTTGTCATGCCCGTAGGGAATCAGATTGTCAGCAGGAATCCCCAGCCCTTCTGCAATTTCCCATATCGGCAGTTTTTCTGCAGCCTGGGCGATTTCCAGGTCGGATGCATACTTCGTCATGATTGGGTCTCTTATTGAGTGGCATTGGATGATACTAAATATGACGATTGCTTTCCTATTCAATTACATTACCCTGTAATCCTGCTCCAGGAGGTGTAAGCATGAATCCGATTGACATCGACAAGAGAATCTACGACCTGTATGACGAATACTGCCATGGCTTCATGGAACGGCGTGAGTTCTTACGCCAGGCCAGCGCTGTCACGGTGGCAGGAGTGTCCGGCCTCGCCATGGCCCGGGCGCTGCTTCCCCGCTACGCGGAGGCCCAGGAAGTTTTGTTTACCGACGACCGCATCAGGGCCCGATACGT
This sequence comes from Lysobacterales bacterium, assembly GCA_029287515.1. GTDB lineage: Bacteria > Pseudomonadota > Gammaproteobacteria > Xanthomonadales > SZUA-36 > JAHEFT01. Next base: position 4,668 of record JARFQZ010000078.1, on the reverse strand, counting down.
GGACTTCGACTCCCCGGGCGGAACCAGCGGAACCATGCGCGGTTACCTGGCACAGCCAAACCAGGAAGGCAAATTTCCGGCCGTCATCGTCTTTCATGAGAACCGCGGCCTCAATCCCTATATCGAGGATGTCGCGCGCCGGTTCGCCGTAGAAGGTTTCATCGCACTGGCGCCGGACGGCCTGTCACCGGTAGGTGGTTACCCCGGCAATGACGACGATGGCCGAAAACTGCAGCGGAGCCTGGACCAGTCCAAGCTGAAACAGGACATGCTCAACAGTGCAGCCTTCGTCAAGACGCATGAAAATTCCGCGGGCAAGCTCGGGGCCACCGGTTTTTGCTGGGGAGGCGGTATCACGAATTTTCTCGCGGTCGAAATGGGTGATGGTTTGTCAGCGGGCGTCCCTTTTTACGGGGCAGCTCCGGCGAGCGCGGACGTTCCCGGGATCCAGGCGCCGCTGATGATCCAGGCCGCGGAAGATGATCCGCGGATCAATGCCATGTGGCCTGAATTCGAAGAGGCTCTGAAAGCAAATAATAAGGAATACGTGCACCATCTGTACGCAGGGACCCGTCATGGATTCCACAATTATTCCACCCCGCGTTATAACGAAGCCGCGGCAAAACTGGCCTGGCAAAGGACTGTAGCGTTCTTTCAGAAGAACCTCGATGAGGCATAAAGCTGCGCTTCCACAATTGGAGACAGACCGTCTGCAGCTTCGCTGGCTGAACGACGACGACGCTGACCTGATGCTGGCCATCTGGAACGACCCGGCGTTCATCCGTTATGTCGGCGACCGGGGCGTTCGCACGCTGGACGAAGCGCTCTCCGCCATGCGGGAGGGCGTCTTTAAGCTGTACCGCGATTTTGGCTATGGTCCTTATCGACTGTCGTTGCACGATTCGGATGAAGCAATGGGTATCTGCGGTCTGTTCAAGCGGGAAAATCTTGAATACCCGGATATCGGCTATGGTCTTCTACCGGCTTTTTGTGGAAAAGGTTATGCATTCGAGGCCGCTGAAGCGGTTGTCAGGCACGCGCGAGAGCACATGAGGCTGCCGGAACTCTGTGCGATCGTTACCCCCGAAAACACCCGTTCTGTCCACTTGCTTGAAAAGCTTGGCATGATGGCCGGGAAATCGATCCGGATGCCGGGCGACGATGAAGATGTCGTACTCTACCGTTCCAGGCTCGACGAATCGCTTACATAATATTCGCGCAGCCCGTAAACTGCGCCTGCACCCGTCACGAAACCGCTGAATATGAACCGTTTTATTATTGCCATTTTTACCCTGACTCTTGTCTCAGCCGATGCATACGCTGAAACGAATTCCCCATTGCTGTTCGAAACACATGACGTTTTGAACCTGACCATGCCGGTCAATTTCGATAACCTCTGCCGCCCGAGGGAGACACCCGATTGCGACTATACGCCAACCGTGTTCGAATACCTTGACGGCAATGGCCAAATGCACTCCGTGCCCAGACGCTGGCCCTGACATCTCATTGCGGAAAGGGCATTTCCACCGACAACAAGCGCTCCCGGACCTTGCCCGACGAGTTTGAAAGTTACGTCGGCAACGAGTTCTTCGGATATCGCCTGTACAACCTGGTCACCGACGTCAGTCTTAAAGTCCGGTTTGTGCGCATCACTTACGCCGATCCTGAAAATACTCGACGCAACTTCACCCGTAACGGTTTCTTTGCGGAACACTTCGAATCGCTGGCGCGACGCTTCAACGCCGAACTGGTTTCCGAGTCCGGGCTGGACTTCGAAAAACTGGACCGCGCTGCAGCTGACGAGATTGCTCTGTTCAACTACATGATTGGCAACACCGACTGGTCGATCCTGGACCAGGAAAACATCTTCCTGCTGCGTTTTCCCGGTGGCAGGCAGGTTCCGGTCCTTTTCGACCTGGACATGTCCGGCCTGGTCAACGCCCACTATGCTGAGCCGGCGCCGGGCCTTCCAATCAGGTCGGTCAAGCAGCGGTACTTCCAGGGGTTTTGCAGCCCGGAGACCGATTGGGACGCCCTGTTCGCGCAATTCAGCGCAATGGAAAACGACATGCTGAGGATGCTTATCGACACCCCGGGAATGGGCCGGGGGGACCGCCGGGCTTCGGCTGCTTTCCTGCTCGACTTTTTCGACATACTCGTTTCCAGTGAAGAGCGGCAACGGAAGATTGCAGACGCGTGCCGCAAAATGCCCGGAGCATAGAAAAAGGAATTCAACCCGGGGTCTTCAGTCCTGCTTTCCGGTTCAACTTGAGCAATCTCATCATTTGCATTACATGTTGAGATGACTTTAGGCTATCGTGTTACGTTCAATGTTTACTCCGGTTGTGGTGAAAGGAGGGTTCTTCATGGTATTGCGTTGGTTAATGATCATTTCAGTATTTGCCGGCCTGGCGGGCTGCGAGGGCGCAAAAGCCCCGGCGGACTCCGAACGTGCTCCTGTTGCGGAGCAAGTGGAAAACACCGAGCCAGCGGCAACAGCGGAAGACCCGGTGGTAAAGCCGTTCACTGTCGACCTTTCCTATCACACGCTGGACAATGGCTTGAAGGTCATTTTGTCCGAGGACGATACCGCCCCGGTCGTGACGGTGGCCGTTTACTACAACATCGGATTCCGTATCGAACCCCGCGACCGCACGGGTTTTGCCCACCTTTTTGAGCACATGATGTTCCAGGGCTCGGAAAACCTTGGAAAAATGGAGTTCATCAAGCTGGTACAGGCCAACGGCGGCATTCTCAATGGCTCAACCCGGTATGATTTCACCAATTACTTCGAAATTGTGCCCGCGCACAAACTCGAGACCATGCTCTGGGCAGAAGCAGACCGCATGCGCGGCTTGTCGATCACCGACGAAAACCTGGCAAACCAGCAGGGAGTGGTCAAGAACGAGGTCAAGGTCAATGTGCTGAACCAGCCTTACGGAGGCTTCCCCTGGTTATGGATGCCACAGTATGCCAATGAGAACTGGTACAACTCGCATAATTTTTACGGTGACCTGGAAGATCTCGACGCGGCCTCGCTTAATGATGTAGCCGTTTTCTTTTCCCAGTATTACGCGCCTGACAACGCGGCGATTGCGATCGTGGGTGATTTCGATTCGGCCGAGGCACTGGAGATGGTCAAGCAGTATTTTTCGGACATCCCCGCATCACCGGAGCCGGTCACACTCCCGGACATAACGGAACCGCGCCAGGAAGCCGAGAAAAAGGTATCCCGGGAAGATCCGCTCGCGACGCGTCCCGGCTTTGCATTTGCCTATCACGTGCCGGAGCGGCTGACGCCCGAGTGGTATGCGATGGGGCTGATCGACCAGATCCTGTTGCAAGGCAATGACAGCATGCTGCACCAGGCGCTGGTCAAATCCGCGGGCATGACAGACGGTGTGAGCGGCGGCATCAACGCCTTGCTCGGTAACATGCTTAACTACAAAGGGCCGATGCTGTGGACCGGCTCTTTCATTCACGACGCGGGTGTAAGCCGCGAAGACATCCTGGAGGTATTCGATGGTGTCATCGGGGAGCTCAAGGCAGCCCCCGTCGATCAGGCGACTCTCGACCGTGCAATCGTCAAGTGGCGTTCAGCTTATTATGACCAGATCAATAATTTCTTCGGCTTTGGGCGTGCGGACCTGCTGGCTTCCCTGGCGCTTTTCGATGACAAGCCCGCGCTTGTCAATGATTTTGAAAAAGGGATCATGGCTGTGACACCCGAGTTGATACAGAAAACTGCCCGGGAATATCTGAGGCCGACAAACCGAACGACGCTTGTGCTCGAGGCCGGCGCTGCAGAACAGGAGCAGAACAATGGCTAAAGTATCGACAATCATCCGGGCAGGCCTGGCCGTGGTTTTTCTGACGGCATGCCACAGTGTAATGGCACAGGAATCCGCGAAGCAGACACCGCCGGAGGGCGGCACACCAAAAGATTTCAAGTTGCCGGCCAAGCAGCAGTTCAAACTGGAAAACGGGCTCAAGGTCACAATGGTCCCCTTTGGCAAGATTCCCAAGGCGACCATCTCCGCCCGAGTGATGGTGGGCAACCTCAACGAAGACGGAAATACCTGGTTGGCCGACCTGACCGCCCAGATGATGGAAGAAGGCACTGACAGCCGCAGCTCTGAAGCCGTGGCGCGCGAAGCCGCGGAAATGGGCGGCAGCCTGAGCATCTCGGTTGGGCCCGATCAAACTTCTGTCACGGGTGAAGCGCTGGCTGAGTTTGCCCCCGGCATGGTGGCGTTGATGGCGGACGTGATGATCAACCCGGCGCTGCCTGAGTCAGAACTGGACCGCCTCCGGCGCGACTCACTCCGTAACCTCGAAGTCGCGTTGAACGACCCGGCTACCATGGGGCAGATTGCTTTCAGCAGGGCGCTTTATGGCGATCACCCCTATGGCAGCCTTTACCCGACTGCCGAGCAACTCGAAAGCTATACCGCCGAGCAGATCCGGGCATTTTACAAGGATAATTTCGGGGCACAACGCACGCACGTTTTCGTTGCCGGAATGTTCGACCCTGACGCGGTGCGCTCGGCTATCGAGCAGGCATTTGCCGGCTGGGTACGCGGTCCGGCGCCGCTGGCAATGCCTCCTGAACCCACCGAGGGGCGGCAGTACGTCGATATCATCAACCGGGCCCTGTCTCTTATACAC